>PTLK01000214.1 GCA_002938075.1 Alphaproteobacteria bacterium MarineAlpha3_Bin3 | reverse complement strand
GCGGTTCGACATGAGTTCATCTCCGGCTATGCCAAAATCAGGTTCCGACGGGCGCCAAGACGCCACTACGGAGGCCGATATTTCCTCCGCTAAAAGGGTGCTCGGCATTGAAGCCGCGGCTTTGGACGCCCTGGCCAAAAGCCTGGGCGAGCCGTTCTGCCGGGTCCTCGACGTGATGGCCGCCGTCACCGGGCGCATCGTCGTCACCGGCATGGGCAAAAGCGGGCACGTCGCCTACAAGATCGCCTCCACCCTGTCGTCCACCGGCACCCCGGCGCTGTTCGTGCATCCGGCTGAGGCGTCGCACGGGGATCTGGGAATGATCGCCAAGGGTGACGCGGTGTTCGCGTTGTCGAATTCCGGCGAAACCACGGAACTGGCTGACCTGGTGGCCTATGCCAAGCGTTTTGAAATACCGCTGATTGCCGTCACCGGCGGCGCCGACAGCGCGCTGGCTGAAGCGGCGGATGTTTCCCTGGTGTTGCCGCAAAGCGAGGAAGCCTGCCCGATGGGCCTGGCGCCGACGACGTCGACGACGGTGATGATGGCGCTCGGCGACGCCATTGCCGTGGCGCTTCTGGAACGCAAGGGCTTCTCGCCCGACCAATTCCACGTCCTGCATCCGGGGGGAAAACTGGGCCGCCGGCTGCTCAAGGTCACCGACATCATGCACACGGACGAGAAATTGCCGCTGGTCGGCCCCGGGATATCCATGGCCGACGCGCTGATCGAAATGACGGCCAAGAGCTTCGGTTGCGTCGGCATCGTCGATGCCAAGGGAAAGCTTGAAGGGGTGATTACCGACGGTGACCTTCGCCGTCACATGAGCCCCGAGCTGCTATCGCAAAACGTCAATGACATCATGACCAAGGAGGCCAAGACCATTGGGCCCGAGATGCTGGCTAGCGAAGCGGTGGGGTTCATGAACGCCAATTCCATCACCAACGTTTTCGTCGTCGAAGGTGGGCGTGCCGTCGGCATCCTTCATATCCACGATTGCCTGCGCGCCGGCGTAGCATGAAGCCCCCGGGGGGGCTGGTAACGGATTATGAGCACGCTTGAGACCACCGCCGGTTTCCCCCTGGCCCCCCAACCCACGGCCCGGGTTCGCCGCCGCTCGGTGATGGAAAACAAGGCTTGGCCGAAACATCTGAAATGGTATAGCCGCTTCGTCCAGATGATGAAGTTTCTGTTGCCGACGGTGGCGCTGGTGTTGATCGGGCTAATTCTGGCGTGGCCCTATCTGAAAACGGAAGATTTGAAGTTCCGCCTAAGCTTTGCCGCCTTTACCGCGGTTCAGACCGAAGACCCCTCCATGGTCAATCCCCGTTATGTCGGCTTCGACAAAGATAACCAGGCCTTTTCCATCACCGCCGACCTTGCCCGCAAGCTGAGCGGTGAATCGTCGAACGTGGAACTGGAAATGCCGAAGGCGGACATTACGTTGAAAGACGGCACCTGGCTGGTGCTGACGGCCGAAACCGGCATTTTCCGGCGAACGGAGAAAACCCTGGACCTGGAGAGCGCGGTCAACCTGTTTCACGATTCCGGTTTTGAATTCCGCACTTCGCGGGCCATCATCGAACTGGAAAAAGGCGCCGCCCGGGGAACCGTCCCCGTTCACGGACAGGGGTCGTTCGGCGATCTGAGCGGCGAAGGCTTCTACCTTATCGACAAAGGCAAGACCATCATCTTCACCGGCAAGTCGAAACTGGTAATCTATCCGAAGGGCGGAAAGATACTTAAATGACGATTTTTCGGTTCATTACCCGACGGTTGTTTCGGCCCCGCACGGAGGCCCGAAGCCTGGTTCTCGGCCTGTGGACGGCGGCGGTTTTCTCAGGCGGCTTCTCTATCGGTTTCGGGGGCGGTTTTGGGGGCGTCGCCTTTGCCCAAAGCCTCAATTTCGGCGGCGGCGCTTCCGATTTGCCGATCGAGATTTACGCCGACGACGGCATCGAATGGCAGCAGGAGAACCTGGTCTTTCTGGCCCGCGGCAATGCCCGGGCGGTGCGCGGAGAGGTCACGGTATTCGGCGATGAACTGCGTGCGTACTACCGGGAAAATCCCGACGGCAGTACCGATATCTGGCGCCTGGACGCCTATGGCAAGGTGCGGATCAAAACCGCGCAGGAAACGGCCTACGGTAAAAAGGCCATCTATCAGATCGACAAAGGGGTCATGGTGCTGTCCGGGGGCCGGGTGCGGCTGGTCACCGCCACCGACGAAATTTTCGCCGACAGGCAGATCGAATATTGGGAAAACAAGTGGATGGCGGTGGCCCGCGGCAACGCCCTCGCCGTGCGTAAAAAAAAACGTCTGCATGCCGATGTGCTGGCCGCCTATTTCCGCGTCGACAAGCAAGGCGAAAACAAGCTTTACCGCATCGATGCCTTCGACCGCGTCAAGATCGTCACCGATACGGATACCGTGACGTCGGACCGAGCCGTTTACAATGTTGAAAGCGGTATCGCGACGTTGACCGGATCGGTTAAGCTTGTACGTGGGCAAAACGTGTTAAGGGGTTGTAGCGCAGAGATAAATTTGAATGAGGGAGTCAGTAAATTGTATAGTTGCCCAGCCACCGCCGCCGGCGCCGGAAAACGTGCCCGGGGCGTGTTGAGGCCGAAAAGGAAAGAGCAAAAAAAAGTTCAGCCGATAGCCGGGCCGAAAGTCCAAAAATAGGCTTACAGGAAACCGATGGTTCCGATTTCATGACCGATGACATAAAAAAAACGCCACCCCCGCCCCGACCCCCCGGAACGTCCCCCGGACCGTTTAAGGGGCGGGCGGAAGAAACGCTCGCCGCCGGAGCGCCCCCCGGAACGCCCAAGGCGCCCCGGAAAGCCGCCCTCGCAACCGCCCCCCGAACCGTCCCCGAAACCGCACAGGCCGGTCCGCGCCTGGTCGCCCATAACCGGGGACTGTTGGCCAAGAACTTGGGCAAGCGGTTCAAGAAACGGCCCGTGGTCCGGGGCGTTACCATATCCCTGCAGCGGGGCGAGGTGGTCGGCCTTCTCGGTCCCAACGGGGCCGGCAAGACGACCTGTTTCTACATGATCACCGGCCTGATGCCGCCGGATTACGGAACCATCATCCTCGACGGCGAGGATATTTCGGACCTGCCCATGTACCGACGGGCGCGGCTCGGTATCGGGTACTTGCCCCAGGAAGCATCGATCTTCAGGGGGCTCAGCGTCGAGAACAACATCCGCGCCGTCTTGGAAGTGGTGGAAAAAAACCGCAACCGCCGCGAAGCCATCCTGGAGGCGCTTTTGGCTGAGTTCTCCATCACCCATCTGCGCCGAACGCCGGCCCTGGCGCTGTCGGGCGGGGAGCGCCGCCGGGTCGAAATCGCCCGCGCATTGGCGTCCAACCCCCATTT
>PTLK01000213.1 GCA_002938075.1 Alphaproteobacteria bacterium MarineAlpha3_Bin3 | reverse complement strand
GTGCGCCCATCGAAAATGGATGATCGGTCGCTGTTCCGCTACAAGCCCGGTTATCAGGTGCCGCCGATGGAAACGGCTTTCGACTGGTCCGAATGGGGCCGCTTCGGCGGCGCCGTGGAAATGTGCAACAACAACGGGGCGTGTCGGAAATTCGATGCCGGCGTGATGTGTCCGTCCTTCCGCGCCACCGGTGACGAGAAACACCTGACCCGTGGCCGGGCCAACACCTTACGGTTAGCGTTGTCCGGGCAGCTTGGCGCCGATGCTTTCGCTTCCGATGCGCTTTTCGACACCATGAAGCTTTGCGTCGGTTGCAAGGGCTGCAAGCGGGAATGCCCGACTGGTGTCGACATGGCAAAAATGAAGATGGAATTCCTGTATCACTACAACAAACGCCACGGGCTCCGGTTGTTCGACCGCCTGGTGGCGTATTTGCCGCGCTATGCCCCGTGGGCGTCCAGGCTAGGACCCATTCTCAACCTCCGCGACCGGATCCCAGGATTGTCGAGGCTGAGCGAGGTTCTTTTAGGGTTCAGCGCCAAACGGAAACTGCCGCCCTGGCGGCGGGACCCTTTCCGCGCCACCGAAGCCAAGGTGGAAACAGGGAACGGCCCCGAAGTGGTGCTGTGGGCAGATACCTTCAATACCTATTTCGAACCCGAAAACGCCCGCGCCGCCTTGAAGGTCTTGCAGGCAGCCGGCTTTAGGGTCCACCTGCCCCGCGCCGCTGACGACGGCCGGCCGCTTTGCTGCGGGCGTACGTTCCTGGCCGCTGGCCTGATCGACGAGGCCAAGGCCGAAGTCCGACGCATGCTGGAGGCGCTTAAACCCTTCGTCGAGCGGTGCGTGCCGGTGGTCGGGCTGGAGCCTTCGTGCCTGTTCACCCTCAACGACGAATTCAAAGCCATGCTGCCGGGCGCGGAAACTGACGCGCTGGCGGGGATCGCGCTGACGTTCGAGGAGTTCCTGAGCCGCGAGCAGGACTCAGGTAAGCTGAAACTGAACCTTTCTCCCTTGAACGTCGATCGCGCCATCGTTCACGGCCATTGCCACCAGAAGGCTTTCGCCGTCATGGATGAGGTAAAGACGGCCTTGCTGCTGGTCCCGGACCTTGAGGTCGAAATCATCGATTCCGGGTGTTGCGGCATGGCCGGTGCCTTTGGTTACGAGGCCGGCAACTACGATATCTCCATGACCATGGGAGAGATCGGCCTTTTTCCTGCCGTCCGAGGTGCGTCTTCCAATACCCTGATCGTCGCCAGCGGCACCAGCTGCCGGCACCAGATCAGAGACGGCGCCGGACGCGAGGCGGTGCATGTGGCCCGGGTGCTCGAAAAGGCGTTAGGTAATAAATAACGAGACGCCCTTGAGCACACCATCCCTCCATGATGAAATCGTCGGCCGCATCCGGGACATGATTTTCGCCGGAGAGTTCATCGGCGGACAGCGGGTACCGGAAAAACTGCTATGCCAGCAACTCTCTGTTTCGCGCACGCCCCTTCGTGAGGCGCTTAAAGTCCTAGCGGCGGAAGGCCTTCTCACGCTTCTTCCCAACCGCGGCGCCCGGGTCGCCCGAATGACCGCCGACGACGTGGACGAAATGTTCCCGGTCATGGGGGTCCTGGAAGGGCTGGCCGGGGAGATCGCCTGCAATCGCATAACCGACGACCAGATCGACGAAATCCGCGCCCTTCACTATCAGATGGCCGCCCATCACAAGCGCAAGGAACTGGCCCCGTATTTCAAGCTCAACCAGCAAATCCATGGCAAGATCTTCGCCGCCACGGGGAACGGGACCCTCGGCAGTATCTACGATTCCCTAACTGGCCGCATCCGCCTGGCTCGGTACCGGGCGAATTTTTCCTATGAGCGGTGGGACCAGGCCATGGCCGAACACGAGGAAATCCTGGAAGCCCTTTCCGACCGGGACGGCCCCAGGCTGGCATCAGTCCTGAAAAGACACCTGGAAAACACTTGCGAGACGGTCAAGGAGGTCATTCGCGCCATGGACGACGAAAACGTCCAGGCCAAGGGCGCCGCAGGGCCATAGACGAGGAAATCCCGCCATGTTGAAAAAACTGTCGGTCTTTATTTTCGGTGAACGGCTGCAAAGCCACCTTCCGGAACGGGTGCGTGAAAGCATCGCCTAACAGCAATGCGAAAGCGAGAAGCTTATCAGTTGGGTGCAGCTTCTTCTCGTCGTCACCTTCGGAATCCTTTACGCCCTTGCCCCGTCCAGCGCGCCCGAGGCCGGGGTCCAGCCGGTGCCTTGGATTTTGTCAGCCTATTTCATCTTTACCATGGTCCGCCTGATCGGCTCCCACAGGGGCCAATTGCCGAACTGGCTGTTGATGGCTTCGGTGGTGATGGACATGGTGCTTTTGATGGTCCTGATCTGGAGCTTTCACATCCAGTACATGCAGCCGGCGTCGTTCTACCTGAAGGCCCCGACGATGGTGTACGTCTTCATCATTATCGCCCTTCGCGCACTCAGGTTCGAACCCCGGTTTATCATCCTTTCAGGCGCGGCGGCGGGTGTGGGGTGGCTGATCCTGGTGCTTTACGTCATCTGGTCGGTGCCCGGAGACATGATGATCACCCGCAACTACGTCACCTACTTGACGTCCAACGCCATCCTCATCGGCGCCGAAGTCGATAAAATCCTGTCCATTGCGTTCGTCACCTTCGTTTTGGCGGTGGCCATCGTCCGGGCGCAGCGGGTGCTCAACCGTGCCGTCCTGGAAACCACGGCGGCGGAAGACCTGTCGCGGTTCGTGTCTGCGGAGATCGCCGACCGCATTACGTCCGCCGACCGGGCCATTCAGCCCGGCGACGGGGAATCCAAGGTGGTGATGGTGCTGTTCACCGACATCGAGGGATTCTCGACCATTTCCGAGAATCTGACCCCTCAGGAGCTGGCGTAGACGCTGAACGACTATTTCGGCGCGACGTCGACGGTGATCGACCGATACGGCGGCGTCATTACGCAGTTCGAGGGGGACGCGATGTTGATCACCTACAATGCGGTCACCCCGGACGAGGATCACGCTCTCAATGCCGTCAGAACGACGATCGGGATTCAAGAAGCGGTCAACGGCCGCACCTTCGGCAAAGGCGCGACGTTGAAGACTCGCTCTGGGTATCAACACGGGCGATATCATGATCGGCGCCATCGGCGCCAAGGACCGGTTGGTTTTCACGGTCCACGGCGACAGCGTCAACATCGCCGCCCGGCTGGAACAACTGAACAAGGAATATGGTATCTACATCCTTGCCATTGAAAACACGGTGGCGGCGTGCGGTGATGAATTCACCTTCGAACAAATGGGCGAGGTCACCGTCCGCGGACGCCAGGCAAAAACCAAGATCTATACGGTGAAAAGCTGATTGGCGCCCATCG
>PTLK01000212.1 GCA_002938075.1 Alphaproteobacteria bacterium MarineAlpha3_Bin3 | reverse complement strand
CCGTATTGATTGGCCTCGGACTGGTCGACTGGAACCAATACAAGGGCGATATCCAGAACCAGGCCCGCGACGCCACCGGCCGCGAGCTGATCATCAACGGCGACATCTCGATCACCGTTTTGCCGGCCCCGGCGCTGATCGCCAATGACGTTCTGCTGGCCAACATCGAAGGCGCGGCCTCGAAAAACATGTTGCGGCTCAAGTATCTGGAGGTCCGCATCGCCTTGGCGCCGCTCCTGGCCAGCCGGATCGAGGTCGAACGCATCAAACTGGTGGACCCGGAAATCGAACTGGAGGTTTTGGCCGACGGGCGCAAGAACTGGGTTTTCGATACGGACGGCCCGGGCACCGCCTCGCAGACGATTCCCGGGGCGCCTTCCGGGGAAGAAAAGGGCCCAGCGGCGGCCGATATTTCGGTGCCGTTGATCGTGCTTCAGAACTTCACCATCGAGAACGGCTCCTTGACCTATCGCGACGGCCAAAGGGGCACCGTCGAGCGAATCGAGAAGATCAACGCCAATATCACCGCCGCGTCGCTCAACGGGCCGTTCGAAAGCACCGGCGACCTCAGGCTCCGAGGCGTGCCCCTGGTCTATGACGTCAACGTCGCCGAGATCATTCACGGGCGCACGGTGCCGTTCAACCTCAAGATCGGCATGAAACCGGGCCAAGCGAAGCTGCAATTGACCGGAACCGTCGTCGGCCTGGAAGGCAAGCCCAAGGTCAAGGGAAAAATCAAGGGCGAGGGGGCGTCGCTGGCGAAGCTGATCCATGCCGCCCTGCCCGGCGCCGCCCTGCCGGGGATCGCCGATCAGGCGTTTGCCGTCGAAGGCGCCGTCGTCGCGTCTGCCGCCGGGGGCGAAATCAAGGAGCTCAATTTCCGTCTCGGGATAACCCAGGCCACCGGCGATGTCGCCGTCGATCTCGGCAAGACGCCGAGCGTCGCCGTGCACCTCGCCGCCAACCGGATAGATCTCGACCAATGGATGAGCCTGCCGGCGGTGATCGACAAGGCCCCGGCAAAGGCGCAAGGCGTGGCAGAAAAATCCCAAGCCGAAAAACCGAAGGCCGAAGCCCCCGGGCCGGCGGCGGCGTTCGCTCTGCCCACGAACGTCAACGGCTCGCTGATTTTCACCGCCGAGGCCATTACGTACCGCAACGGCGTCATCCGCGAGGCGGTGCTGAACGCCGAATTGGCCCACGGTGAGGTTACCCTTTCACAGCTTTCCGGGCAGTTCCCGGGGGGATCGGATCTGGCGCTGTTCGGTTTCCTTACCACCACCAAGGGCCAGCCCCGCTTCGAAGGCGAGCTTGAAATCACCGTCAGCGACCTGCGCGGGGTGATGAACTGGCTGGGGGTGGACCCGGCGGGCATTGGGCCCGACCGGTTGAGGAAAATGGCCCTGGCGACCCGCGTGGTGGCGGTGCCAAGCCACGCCCAGTTGACGGGCCTTGACCTGCAACTGGATTCGTCCCGGCTGACGGGCGGGATGACGGTGGCCTTCACAAAGCGGCCGTCCTTCGGCGCCGACTTCACCATCGACCGCCTCAACCTCGACGCCTACCTGCCGAAAACCCCGACGAAGAAAGCCAAGACCACGCCCAAGGCCGCCTCTAAGGACAAGGGCGCCAAGGACACCAAGGCGAAGATGGCGGAAAACCCCCTGGTCGGGCTCAAGGTGCTGACCGGGCTCGACGCCAACCTCAAGACCCGGATCAAATCCCTGACCTTTCGCGGCACGCAAATCAAGAACGTGTTGGTGGACGGGACCCTCTATAACGGCCGGATCGAAATCCGCCGCCTGGATATCGCCAGGATGGCTGGCGCCTCGGTTTCGCTGAAGGGCGTTGTCGATGGGCTGGGCGGCGTTCCCACGGCCAAGGGGCTGGCCTTCGACGTCAAGGCCAACGACGTTCCACAATTACTCAAATTCGCCGGCATCGACACCGGGGCGGCGCCCAAGGGCCTTGGCTCCGTGACCCTGAAGGGACGGATCGACGGCAACCTGTTGGCGCCGAAGCTCGACCTCAGCCTCAGCGGCGCCGGGGCGACGGCGACCTTGAACGGCCAGCTTGACGAGCTCGGGTTCCTGCCCGCCGTCAAGGAGCTGAAGCTTCGACTGAAAGCCAAAGACGCCTCGCGGCTGCTGAAGTTGGCCGGCATCGACGCCCCGGCATTGAAAAAACTGGGGGCGGTGGACTTAAGCGGCATCATTGACGGCAACATTCTGAACCCGAAACTGGCGTTGACTTTGAAGGCGGCGGGCGGCCAGGTTCGGGTCCGGGGCTCGATCAACCTGGTTCCCGTCGGCGATATGCTCGATTTGACCGTCAACGCCAGCTATCCCCAATTGGCGCGGCTTCTGAAAGTGGTAGGGGGTGGGTATCGTCCGGCCGGCAATGTCGGCGGCCTCGATTTCGAGGCCCGGCTCCGGGGCGGGCCGAAGGGGCTGACCCTTGCCGGCATCAAGGCCAAGATCGGTCCCACCCCGATCAACGGCGACGTCGTGGTCGGGTTCGCAGGCGCGCGCCCGGACATCAGGGCCAATTTGACCACCGGCGCCCTGGTCCTGGATCCGTTCCTGCCGGCCAAGAAAACGGCGTCTCTTTGGCCGCGGGTGAAGGCTATCCCCGCCGCTTGGCCGGGCCTGCGGGGGGCGGCGGCCGAGGGCTTGAGCCCGCTGGCCGCCCTGGCCGCCCGGACGGCGGCGCCCTGGTCCCGCGATCCCATCGACCTTTCGGGGCTGGCCGGGATCGACACCGCATTGGCCTTGAAATCGCCGTCCATCCAATTCCAACAATACCGGCTCGACAACGCCGACCTATCGGTGAAGCTGGGCAACGGCCGCCTCAACGCCGACAAGCTGACCGGCGTCCTGTTCGGCGGCGCCTTGCACGCCACCGCCGCCGCCACCACCACCGCCCGGTCCCGGGTTGAGACCGTGTTCGCGCTCGAGAACATGAGCATCGGCCAGGCGACGAAGGCGCTGACCGGCAAAGCCGTCGCCGCCGGGCGGATGAGCCTGAAGGCGCGGTTGAAGACTGCCGGCCCGCACCTCGCCGCGATGATCGGCGGCCTCAATGGGGAAGGGGTGATCCGTCTCAAGGGTGTCGAGGTCAAGCAAGGCAAGACCGGGACCGCCCTGGCCGGCGCCTTGGGCCTGGTGTCGGCGCTCAATCAGTTTTCCGGGGTGCTTGGCGGCGGCGCGAAAAGGGGCTCGGGCCTGGTCGATATCGCCGGCAGCTTCGCCATCCGCAACGGCGTCGCCAGCTCCCAGGACATCAAGGTGACCTCCAACCTCGGCGACGGCGCCGCCTCGGGCACGGTCGACCTGCCGCGCTGGCGCATCGACGTCAAGGGCCACGTGCAACTGGGGCAGAACGTCCTGGCGGCGCTGTTG
>PTLK01000211.1 GCA_002938075.1 Alphaproteobacteria bacterium MarineAlpha3_Bin3 | reverse complement strand
ACGCCACGCTGGCGCTTGGCACCATGGAGACCGGCAAGCCGGCGAAGCCGCCGGCGGTGTTGCTGTCTGGCGGCGAGGTTACGGTGACCCTGAAGGGGAAGGGCCGGGGCGGGCCGAATACGGAATACCTGCTGGCCCTGGCCCTGGCCCTGGCCGGGGCGGTGGGCATCCATGCCCTGGCCTGCGACACCGAGGATCACCGCCGTCCATCCCATTTCCTCCGCCTTCGAGGCCGCCGCCTCGAGGCTGCCCTGGGGCCGGGCGACGATCCGGGTGTCGGTGGACTCGAAGGCGGGACTGCCGGGTTTCGGGGTCTCGGCGGCGGCCGATCGCAGGGCGTCGGCGACCGCCGGCGGCACGTTGATGGCGAATTTTTCGATGACGTCCAAGGCGTCTTCGGTGGTGGTGGGATCGGCGACGGTGGGGCCCGAGGCAATGACCGCCGGGTCGTCGCCGGGAACGTCGGATATCAACAGGCTGACGATGCCGGCCGGACTGGCGGCGGCGGCCAGGCGGCCGCCCTTGATAGCGCTCAAATGCTTGCGCACGCAGTTCATCTCGCCGATGGTGGCGCCGGATCTGAGTAACGCCGAATTCACCGCCTGCTTGTCCTCCAGGGTCAGCCCCGCCGCCGGCAGGGTCAACAGCGCCGAGCCGCCGCCCGAGATCAGGGCCAGTAACAGGTCGTCGGCGCTCAAATCCTTGGCCAGGCCTAGGATTCGTTCAGCCGCCTGCAGGCCGGCGGTGTCGGGGACCGGATGCGCCGCTTCGACGATTTCGATGCGATCACACGGGACGGCGCAGCCGGTACGGGTGACCACCAGGCCGGAAAGGTCTCCGTCCCAGTTGTCCTCGACGGCGCGGGCCATGGCCGCCGACGCCTTGCCGGCGCCGACGACGACGGTGCGCCCGGCCGGAGGGGCGGGTAGATGGGGCGGCACCGTGAGGGCCGGGTCGGCGGCCGCCAAGGCGGCGTCGAAAAGACTACGCAGGGCGTCTTGGGGATTGTCCACCGTCACAGACGGACGATTTTGCCGGGGTTCATGATGTTTTGCGGGTCCAGCGCCAGTTTCAGCGCCCGCATGACGCCGACGGCCTCGCCGTGTTCGGCGATCAGGAAATCGATCTTGCCGGAACCGATACCGTGCTCCCCGGTGCAGGTCCCGTCCATGGCCAGGGCCCGCATAATCAACCGTTCGTTGAACGCCTTGCAACGGGCCACGTCGTCCTCGTCTTCGGGGTCCATCAACAGGATGACGTGGAAATTGCCGTCGCCCACATGGCCGACGATCGGTGCCAGGAGGCCGCTTTCGTCGATGTCGCGGCGGGTTTCGAGGATGCACTCGGCGAGGCGCGAGATCGGCACGCAGACATCGGTGGCCATGCCCTTCGATCCCGGCTTGAGCGCCAGGCAGGCGTAATAGGCATCGTGGCGGGCCTGCCACAGGCGGTTGCGGTCTTCGGTCTTGGTCGCCCACTGGAATTCGTCGGCGCCGAAATCGCCGGCGATGGCCTCGACAATTTCGACCTGTTCGACGACGCCCTTTTCGGTACCGTGGAATTCGAAAAACAGGGTCGGTTTGAGCGGATAATCGAGCTTCGAGAACTTGTTGATGGCGTCTATCTGGACCTCGTCCAGAAGCTCGACCCGGGCCACCGGGATGCCCATTTGGATGGTCTGAATCACCGTGCGGACCGCCGATTCCAGGTCCGGGAACGGGCACACAGCCGAAGACATGGCTTCCGGGATGCCGTAAAGGCGGACCGTCACCTCGGTGATGACGCCGAGCGTCCCTTCCGAGCCGACGAACAGCCGCGTCAGGTCGTAGCCGGCCGACGACTTGCGGGCCCGGCGGCTGGTGCGGATGACGCGCCCGTCGGCCAGGACCACGGTCAGGGCCAGCACGTTCTCGCGCATGGTACCGTAGCGCACCGCGTTGGTACCCGATGCCCGGGTCGCCGTCATGCCGCCGAGAGACGCATCGGCGCCGGGATCGATGGCGAAGAACAGCCCCGTATCGCGGAGGTGCTCGTTCAACTGCTTGCGGGTGACGCCGGCCTGAACGGTGGCGTCCATGTCCTCGGCGTTGACTTCGACGATTTCGTTCATTCGCATCATGTCGATGCACATCCCGCCGTTCAATGCCGCCACGTGGCCTTCCAGCGAGGTGCCGGTGCCGAAGGGAATGACCGGCACGTCGCGGGCCGCGCACAGCTTGACGATGTCGCTGATTTCCTCGGTGGTCTCGGCGAACACCACCGCATCGGGTGGATGGCCGGAATGGTAGGATTCGTCGTGGCCGTGCTGTTCGCGCACCGCCTCGGCGACCGAGAGCCGGTCGCCGACGATGGCGCCGAGCGCCGCGATCAGGTCGTCGTTGACCTTTGCCGTCTTGGCGGTCATTTCCGGCCCTCAAAAGTCATTGTTATCCTTGGGTAAAGTAGCCCTCTCCCCGGCCGCCATCAAGGGCCGAAGAGATAGGGCGGCGGTTTAACTGCCTGTCGGCGGTTTAATTATCCAGGACACCCGGCCAGTGGCTTTCCGCCTTGGTGATGTTGCCGGGGATGTCCTCGACCCATTGCGCCTGCACGCCCTTGGAATAGTTGAGGTAGAGCTTGCCCCGGTAAATCTTCCATGCCTCCGGATCGATGCTGGCGGTATACCCGCGGCTGACGGCCCAGGCGCAATAGCCGCCGAACTGCGGGCTGTATTTTTCCGGGCTGGCGGCGAAGGCGTCGCGGTTGGCGGCGTTCTTGAACCGCCATGCCGCCCCCTTCCACCGGTGGATGAAACCGGACGAGCCCTTGACCGCCTTGCCTTCGGTGAAATAGGCGACCGTGTCGGTGCCGTCGATGGCGACGGAGCCGATAAAGGATGAATTGATCTCCGACTTGGCCGACGCCGGCGCCGCAACCGCCGACAACAGCCCGAGGGCCAGCATCAAGGAAGCTAAAATCCGGGGGGTAAAACTTTTGTCCATGGGTTTCTCCTTTAAAGGCTGGTTCCTTCGCCTGTCCTGTCGCTCATCGTCCGGCAATGTCCTTCAACGGCCGCCGCCCCGGGTCACAACGCCCGGCCCTTGGCCTTGGCGCGGAGCTCCTGAATCCGTGCCTTCATGCCAGGCAAATGGGGGTGGATTTCCAGGGCCTTCTCCCACACCTTCATCGCCGCCGTCTGGTTGCCGATGGCGTCGTAGATCAGTCCCATGCCCGACAGCGCCCCGAAATGGCGCGGCTCCAGCGCCAGGGTCCGTCGGATGTCGGCGACCGAAGCGTCGAAGTTGCCCATCAGGTAATGCACCGTGGCGCGTTTGTTCCAGGCCTCGGCGAAATCGGGCGCGGCCCGCACCATCCGGTCGAAGTAGGAGAGCGAGCGCCGGTAGGCGCCTTCGTTGATGGCGGCGATGCCGAGCGCCATGTCGCGG
>PTLK01000210.1 GCA_002938075.1 Alphaproteobacteria bacterium MarineAlpha3_Bin3 | reverse complement strand
AGCGCCGAATTGACCAGCGGCTTCTTGAATTCGCCCTTGGCCGCGTAAGCTTTGTCGAAGTGGACCGGGTGCTGGTTCATGGTGAGTAAGGTAAACCAAGTGTTGTCGGATTCGGTGATGGTGCGGCCTGGGCGGTGTTCATAGACGTCGCCGACCTTGAAATCCTCCAGATAACGCCCGTAGGACTCGCGGGTGCGGTTTTTCCCAACTTCCTTGGCTTCTGCGACCATAACCTTAGTTTCCTCCTACTCGCCGGCGGCCACGAGCTCGCCCGGGACCTCGACTGAAACGGGCCGGGTCAGGCGCAGCACTTCGTTAATGTCGTCTTCCTTATGAATGGCCAAAAGCCGCGACGCCAATTCGTCGACCCGGGCCGGCGGCAGGTACGGCCCGACAAGCCCGTCGAACTTGGCCCGCAGTTCTTCGGGCTTAAGGAAGTTGCCGGGCTCTCCCTTGGGCACGGCGACGAAGGCCTCGTAATCGCCCTTCGTTGTCTTGACGCGGGCGACGGCGCTCAGGTTATTGGGAAACTCGGCCTCGGCCTTGGGATCAGGAGCCGTATGGACGCGGCGGCACAGATCCAGGGTCTCCTCGTCGCCAATGTGCCTGGCGTAATCGTCCCAGACCATCCCCCCTTCGCGCAGCGTCACGGCGGCGCAGAACGGCATCGAGAACTGCCCATCGACGACGCCCAGGGGCGCGTGCTTGGCCTGTTCCGGGTCGCCGATAATCTTCCATCCAGTTTCCGGCAGGCCGATTTCCACCGATTTCACATCCTCGGGTTTGATGTCGTTGGCGGCGCGCAGCTCGATCAACGCATCCATGGCGGCGTGGCTGTAGCGGCAACTGGGATAGGGCTTGACCGCCGTTTCCATGGTCTCCCACACCTCGCCCAATCCTTTGAGCGCCTTTTCGGGGTCCGGGTCGGGGGCATAGGCGTGGAAGAACCCGGCCTTGCCCTCGAAGGGGTCGGCAGCGCCACGAAACCCTTCGTGCGCCAGCGTCGCCGCCATCAGGCCGCACATGGCCGCGTGGCCGACATGGAAACGCTTGGTCCAGGCGCCATCGAGAAGGAACTGCATGGAACCGGCGGACTGGCTCAGGGCAATGCCGAAGGCGAGCGCCATGGCGTCGGCGTCGAGGCAGAACACCTTGCCCGCCGCCGCCGCGGCGCCGAAGACGCCGCAGGTGGCCGTCGGGTGGAAGCCCCGGTCGTAATGGTCGGCAGGCCCCAGCGCCATGCTGAGGCGGGTCTGGATCTCGTATCCGGCGATGATGGCGGGGACAAGCTCCTCGCCGTCGACGCCGGCCATCTCGGCCGCCGCCAGCGCCGCCGGCACGATGGGGGCGCTGGTATGCAGCGACGCGCGCGCGTGGGTGTCGTCGAAATCGAGCGAATGGATCAACGTGCCGTTGACCAGCGCCGCGCCCTGGGGGGTAAAGCCGCGGCGTTCGCCGATGGCGATGCAAGCGCCGCCGTCGAGGCCGAGGCGCATGGCGGCCTTGACTAGGCCCGGTGTCGATTCGGCGTCGTGCCGCGCGCGCAGCGCGATACCGACGCTGTCCATCAACAGCATCCCGGTGCGCTCGATGACCTCCGTCGGCACCTTATCGAAGGAAATGCCGGCGGCGAATTCGGAAATCCGGCGCGTAATTGCGGTCATGGTTGTCGTTCCTTGGTATTAAGGGTTCTTTTTTCAATCGGCGGCGTATTTCTTTTCCTTGTCGTAGTAATCGGGGAAGCCGACGACGTCGCGCAGGTGCGAAAATTCGGCGAGCGCATCCGGGTGCTTGCCGCCCTGCATGGATTTGAGCGATTCCTCCATCGCCCGCAGCCCCGCCAACATCAGCGAGATCGGGTAGATGATGATCTTGTAGCCGATGTCGGCCAGCTTTTTGGGCTCAAGGAACGGCGTGTCGCCCTGCTCGACCATGTTGGCCATCTTCGGCCCTTCCACGTCGTCGCAATAGCGTTTCATCTCGTCCTCGTCCCGGGGCGCTTCGAGAAACGTGATGTCGGCGCCAATATCGGCGAAGGCCTGGCAGCGCTGGATCGCCTCGTCCATGCCGTCGGTGGCGTTGGCGTCGGTGCGCGCCATGATAAGGATGTCGGAACCGCCGTTGCGGGCGTCGACGGCAGCCTGGACGCGGCCGAACGCCTCGTCACGGCCGACGATCTGTTTGCCCTGGGTGTGGCCGCATTTCTTCGGCGCCACCTGGTCCTCGATCATGACGCAGGCGAACCCGGCCTGGGCATAGCCCTGCACCGTGCGCTGGACGTTGACGGCGTTCCCATACCCGGTGTCGCCGTCGCCGATGACCGGGAAATCGACCGCGGCGCAGATGTTGCGGCCCTGATCGACCATTTCCGAGTACGAGATCAGGCCTGTGTCGGGCATGGCGATGCGCGACGCCGAAACGGCGAAACCGCCCATGAAGGCGCCCGGATAACCGGCGCGTTCGATTAGCCGCGCCGACATGGCGTCGAAACAGCCGGGCAACACCAGCACCCCTGGATCGGCCAGCAGCTTGCGCAGTTTGTCGGCTTGGCTCATGGCTGTTTTCCTCCCGATTGGCGGGATTTTTCCCGGCTTGTCGTGCCTATCAGACCCCTAAACCGGGGCCTTGGCAACCGCCGCCCACTAGCGCCCCTTGAAGTCGGGTTTCTCCTTAGCCAGGAAGGCGCGCATGCCTTCGGCGTAGTCTTCGGAATCGCAAAGTTCATAAGCTTCGTCCAGTTCCTCCCGGGTCAAGGGCGTGGGGTCCAAAAGGCGGTTGAGGAACTTCTTCGTCGCCCGGTTGGCCAGGGGCGCGCCTTCGGCGATGCGGCCCGCCGTCGCCTCGGCTTCGGCGTCCAAATCCTTATCCGCCACCACCCGGTTGACGAGGCCGCAACGCTCGGCTTCGTCTGAGTCCATGATCCGCCCTTCCAGCAGCAGTTCCAGCACCATCCTCCGGCCCACCGCCACCACCACCGGCGCCATTTCCGGATAGGCGAAGGCATGGCCGAGGCGGTTGATGGGAACGCCGAAGCGCGACGACGCATTGGCGATGCGGATATCGCAGCAGCACGCGATTTCCAGCCCGCCGCCGGTGCACGCCCCCTGGATGACGGCCACCGTCGGATGTAGGCATCCGACGAGCGCGTTCAGGGTTTCGGCAACGACGGCGCCATAGTCCCGGGCCTGCGCCGCGTCGGCTCGGTTTTCGACGAAATCGGCGATATCGGCGCCGGCGCAAAAGGCCTTGTCGCCGGCGCCCCGGATGACGACGCAACGAAGGTCAGTGTTTTCCGACAGCGCCGCAATCACCCGGCCGAGCCCGGCCCAGGCGTCCAGCGTCAGGGCGTTCATCTTGTCCGGGTTGTTGAGGACCACGGTGGCGATGGGGCCGTCGATGGTTTGCAGAATGGGATCGCTCACAATGGGTTATT
>PTLK01000021.1 GCA_002938075.1 Alphaproteobacteria bacterium MarineAlpha3_Bin3 | reverse complement strand
GTCATCGTCGATAACGCCGGCGGCCATCTGATGCAACAGGGCGAGGTGGACCTGTGCATCACCGGCACCGACCGCACGACGGCGGGAGGTGACGTGTGCAACAAGATTGGCACCTATTTAAAGGCCTTGGCGGCTGACGATAATAAGGTGCCGTTCTACGTTGCTTTGCCGAGGCCGACCATCGACTGGACCATCGAATCAGGTGCCGACATCCCGATCGAGGAGCGGGGCTCGGAAGAGGTCGTCCGCATCACCGGCACCACCGATAGCGGCAACCTCGAGACGGTGACCATCACGCCGGAAGGCGCCAAGGCCGCCAACCCGGCCTTCGACATCACCCCGGCCCGGCTGGTGACCGGGCTGATTACCGAGCGCGGCGTCGCCGAGGCGTCGAAGGAAGGGCTGGCCAAGCTTTATCCGGAGCACGCGAAATGACTATGACCCTCTACAGTCGGGCGGGCGCGTGTTCGATGGCGCCGCAAATCGTCATGGAGGAACTGGGTCTCGATTACGAGCTGGTCATGGTCGAACGCGACAAGCTGAATACGCCCGAGCACCTGGCCGTCAACCCCATGGGCCAGGTGCCGAGCCTGGCCACGGGCGACGGCCTGATGACCGAAAGCGTCGCCATCCTGTTGTATCTCGGCGAGAAGTACGGGGAGGGCAGGCTCATGCCGCCGCCCGGGTCATGGGAACGGGGCCAGATGATGATGCGGATGCTTTTTTTGGCGTCGCAGGAACACCCGGCCTTCGGGCTGTGGTTGCGCCCGTTCCGCTGGCTCGACGACGGGGACGAACAGGGGCGCCTGAAGGCGGCGGCCGAGGAACGTTTCGCGGTTTGTTTTCAGCGCCTCGATGGTTGGCTCGAAGGCCGCGACTGGCTGATCGGCAATCATATGACGCTTGCCGATACGCTGGCCTTCGTCCACGCCTGCTGGGGCCTTCGGGTCGACCCGCCGACGACCGAATACCCGAACATCTGGCGCTTCGCCCAAAACATGGCCGAAGTGCCGTCGGTTGGGCGCACCATGGAACAGGCAGGGATCGCTTTAACCAAAGAACAGCACGGGGGGCGGTGACCCCATAAATGGGTTTTGTTAAGAAAACAGCGCGACTAAAATCCGCCGCCAATAAGACTTTGGGAGGAATACCATGTTGATAAAGAAAATCATCGGTATCTTGTCGGCGCTGGCGTTTGTGCTGGCGGCGGGTTTGACCACCGCCGAAGCGGCGGAAATCCAATGGTTCGGGCAATCGGCGCTAAAGATCACCACGCCCGGGGGCAAGGTGATCGTGATCGATCCGTTCATCACCAAGAACCCGAAAACGCCGAAGGATCTGAAGGACCTGAAGAAGCTCGGCAAGGTCGATCTGGTGATGATCACCCACGGCCACGGCGACCACATCGGCGACTCGGTCGCCATCGCCAAGATGAACGGCGCCAAGATCGTGCTCAACGCCGACATGGGCCGCACCTTCGCGACCAACGGCTGGACCGGCATGAAGCAACTGGTCCGCATCAATAAATCAGGCCCGGTCAAGCCCATCGGCGACGGCATCACCATCACCATGGTGCGGGCCGAGCATTCGTCGGAAGTCGTCTACAAGGACAGCGGCGGCAAGATGAGCATGGAACCCGGCGGCGAACCGGCCGGCTACATCATCAAGCTCGAAGACGGCTACACTATCTATCACGCCGGCGACACGGGCGTGTTCGGCGATATGAAGTTCATCGCCGAATTCTACAAGCCCGACGTAGCGTTCCTGCCCATCGGCGGCTGGTTTACCATGGACCCGGCGCACGCGGCCTATGCGGTCAAGACCCTGCTCAAGACTAAGACCGTGGTGCCGTTCCATTACGGCACCTTCGGACTGTTGAAGGGCACGCCAGAACAGTTCAAGGCCGCCTTGGGCAATTTCAAGACCAATATCGTGGTCATGACGCCGGGCGAAACGCGGACGTTCAAATAGCCACCGTTATATCCAGGGCCTGGGACCGTGAAAATCGTCATTACCGGCGGCTGCGGGTTTCTGGGCCTCGGCATTGCCCGGAAATTGATTGAGCGGCAAGAGGCGCGGAAGGCCGAAGGCCTGACCGGAAAACAACAAGAGGTTGAAAGCCTCGTCCTGTTCGACGCCCAGGTGCCTGACGAACTTCCCGACGGCTTGGACGACCGCGTTTCCCTGGCTGCCGGCGACATTTCCGATCGCGGCCAGGTAACGGCCCTCATCGACCGCGACGACATTGCCGTTTTCCATCTCGCCTCCGTGGTCAGCGCCGGCGGCGAACAGGATTTCGATCTCACCATGCGGGTCAATTTCGACGGCGGCCACAACGTCCTCGAAGCCTGCCGGGCGCGGGATAGCGTTCCGAAAGTCGTCTTCGCCTCATCATTGGCCGTCTTCGGAGGCGAGGCGTTGCCGGATACCGTCAACGATATGACCCGGGTGACGCCGCAGACAACCTACGGCATGACCAAGGCCATCGGCGAGCTGATGATCAACGATTACACCCGCAAGGGCTTCATCGACGGCCGGGCGGCACGGCTGCCGACGGTCATCATCCGCCCCGGCCCGCCCAACGCTGCCGCCTCGGGGTTCGCCTCGGGGGTCTTCCGCGAGCCCCTGGCCGGGAACGAATTCGTGCTGCCGGTGGGAATGGGAACGAAGATGATGGTGCTGGGCACCCGCAACGCCGTCGCCGGTCTGATCGGCCTCATGGACGCCGATGGTGATGCTTTGGGCGGCGACCGGATGGTGGGCCTGCCCAATAATGCCTATTCGGTGGCCGAAATGATCACCGCTCTTGAGGCCGTCGCTGCCGACAAGGGGATTTCCCTCGGCCCGATCACGCCCCGGCCCGACCCGGCGACGGAGACCATCGTCACGTCGTGGCCGTTGGTCATGGACGACGCCCGCGCCCGGGCGCTGGGCCTGCCCGCCGACGAAAGCCTGGAGAGGGTGATCGGGGACTACATTGAGGACTTTGGAACCGGACAATGAAACTGGGCCAACGGAACCTGAACCGCCGCGCTTTCCTGGGGTCGATGGCCGCCCTCGGCGCCGCTGTCTCCTTCGTCCGCTCCGGAATTTCCGCCGCTTCTTACCAGGCGCGGACCAAGGCCATCCCGTCGACTGGCGAGCGCATCCCCGTCATCGGCATGGGATCGTGGATCACCTTCAGCGTTGGCGACGACCAACAGGCCCGCAACGTCCGGGTCGAGGTGTTGCGGGCGTTCTTCGAAGCCGGCGGTGGCGTTATCGATTCATCGCCCATGTACGGCTCTTCCGAAGAGGTCATCGGCTATTGCCTGAAGCGGCTTGGGAAAAGACCATCGTTGTTTTCCGCGACCAAGGTGTGGACCCCGATCCGCTGGCACGGCGTTAAGCAGATGGAGATCTCCGAACAATTGTGGGGCGAGGACCGCTTCGACCTGATGCAGATCCACAACCTGCTGGCCTGGGAGGACCACCTGGAGACGCTGTTGGAGTGGAAGGCGAAAGGCCGCGTTCGCTATATCGGCGTCACCACGTCGCACGGCAACCGCCACGGCGACCTGGAGAAGGTGATGACCGAGAAGCCCATCGATTTCGTCCAATTCACCTACAACGTCCTCGACCGAGAGGCGGAAAAGCGGCTGCTGCCGCTGGCCGCCGATCGCCAGCTGGGGGTGATCATCAACCGGCCATTTCGGCGCGGCGACTTGTTCGACCGTTTCCAGCGCCATCCATTACCGCCGTGGGCGGCCGATTTCGACTGCGCCAACTGGGCCCAGTTCTTCCTCAAGTTCATCGTTTCGCACCCCGCCGTCACCTGCGCCATCCCAGCGACGTCCCGGGTCGACCACATGAAAGAAAACATGGGCGCCGCCCGAGGCCGCCTGCCCGACGCCAAAATCCGCCGACGGATGGTCCGTTACGTCGAAAGCCTGTGATCGGCCGGCGCGAGACTCGAAAGGGGGATCGGAGCGGCCCTGGGGAATTTATCGGGGATTTTAAGGGGGATTTTATGATGGGACGCGCCGCGCCTTCGTCGTAAAGTCCGCCGATGGATTTCCAAGCCAAGGGGGATGAGAAACTTGAACGCACCCGCCAAAAACCCCGACATCGCCGAAACCGTGGAAGAAGCCATCGCTTCCCGGCGCTCGATCCGGCGCTTCCTGCCGGACCTTGTAACCCGGGAAACGGTGACGGAACTGCTGGCGCTCGCCAGCCGCGCGCCCAGCGGTACCAATGTCCAGCCGTGGCGGGTCACCGTCATCGGCGGCGAGGCGAAAGCGGCGCTGTCGGCGGCGATCCTGGAGGCCCACGACGGCGGCGGAAAGCCCGAGCGGGAATACAACTACTATCCCCTGGAATTCCCGGAGCCCTACCTGAGCCGCCGCCGCAAGATCGGCTGGGACCTTTACGGCCTGCTCGGCATTGAAAGGGGCGAGAAGGAAAAAATGCACGCCCAGCACGGGCGCAATTTCGAGTTCTTCGACGCCCCCGTGGGCATGATCTTCTCCATCGACCGCATGCTCGAAATCGGCAGCTGGCTCGATTTCGGCATGTTCCTGGAAAACATCATGATTGCCGCCCGGGGCAAGGGACTCCACACTTGCCCGCAGGCCGCCTTTGCCAACTACCACAGGATCATTCGCGAACGGCTCTCCATACCGGAGGATGAAGTCGTCATCTGCGGCATGTCATTAGGCTATGTGGACCACGCGGCGCCGGAAAACGCCCTGGTAACGGAGCGCGAGCCGGTGGAGAGCTTCGCCACGTTTATCGATTTCTAGGCATCGAATTCCAAGGGAGAGGGAATAGCCGATGAAGAACCTCTGGTCCGACCGCGAAGCCCGCTCCTTTGTGCGCCGTTACGCCAAAGAGTGCGTCAACAGGGACCGGGCGCTGCGCGTCTACACGTCCAGGCTTCTCGGCGGCGAGCCCGCCCTCGTGCTGCACGGTGGCGGCAACACGTCGGTGAAGACGACCATGAAGGACGTCATGGGCCAAAACATCGAAGTGCTTTGCGTCAAGGGTTCGGGCTGGGACATGGCCGCCATCGAGCCCGAGGGCCTGCCCGCCGTGCGCCTTGGGCCGCTCAGGGAAATAGTTAAGCTGAAAAGGCTGTCGGATGAGGACATGGTCAACGCCCAGCGGGTCAACCTGCTCGATTCGACGGCCCCCAACCCGTCCGTGGAAACGCTGCTGCATGCCTTTCTGCCGCACAAGTTCATCGACCACACCCATGCCAACGCGGTGCTGTCGCTGACCGACCAGAAGGACGGCGAGGCGCTGTGCCGGCGTCTGTTCGGCAAAAAGATGGGATATGTGCCCTACATCAAACCCGGGTTAGGTTTGTCCAGGAAGACGCTGCAGGTCTATGAGGCCGACCCGTCGGTGCAAGGGCTGATCTTGTTGAAACACGGCATTTTTACCTTTGGCGACACGGCCAAACATGCGTATTCCCGCATGATCGGGATGGTGACCTTGGCTGAGCTGCGGCTCAAAAAGGGCCGCAAGAAGGTCTTCACGGCCGCGAAACTTCCGCAAAAAACCACGGCCGTCGCCGACATCGCGCCGGTCCTTCGCGGCTTGACGCGGTACGGCGGCAAACGCCTAATCTTCGATTTCCGAGGCGGGGCGAAGGTCCTGAATTTCGTCAATGGCAAGGACATAAGGCGCTACGCCTGCCAGGGCACGGCGACGCCGGACCATGTCATACGCACCAAGCAGAAACCGCTGATCACCCCGGCGCCGGAAACCGGCGGCCTTAACGCCTTCCGCAAGGGGACAGCCCGGGCGCTCGATCGCTACGTCAAGGACTACCAAGCCTATTTCAAACGCAACAACCGCCGCCAGAAAATAAAGCGCACCGAACTCGACCCCATGCCGAGGGTGATCATGGTGCCGGGGCTTGGGCTGTTCGGGCTCGGCGCTGACGCCAAGGCGGCCCGCATCACTGCCGATCTGGCGGAAACCAACATCGAGGTCATCACCGCCGCCGAACGCCTGGGCGCCTATAAGGTTATTTCCGAGGCCGACACCTTCGACATCGAATACTGGTCGCTGGAACAGGCGAAACTGGGCAAGGGATCCGAGAAACCCCTAGCCCGCCATGTCTCGGTTGTCACCGGTGGTGGCTCCGGCATTGGTGCTGCGACGGCGAGGGCCTTGGCCGCCGAAGGCTCCGAAGTGGCGGTGCTTGACCAGGACGAAAAGGCGGCACTGGCGGTGGCGGCGGAATTCGGTGGGCTGGGACTCGCCTGCGACGTCACCGACAGCCGTGCCGTCCGGCGCGCCTTCGACCAAGTGGTGAAAAAGTACGGCGGCGTCGATATCGTCGTTTCCAACGCCGGCGCCGCCTGGCCGGGGACGATCGGCGAGGTTCCGGACAAGGTGTTGCGTGACAGCTTCGAGCTTAATTTCTTCGCCCATCAGTCCGTCGCCCAGAATGCCGTCCGCGTCATGGTGGCGCAGGGCACCGGCGGGTGCCTGCTGTTCAACACGTCGAAGCAGGCGGTCAATCCGAGCAAGGATTTCGGCCCTTATGGATTACCTAAAGCGGCGACCATGGCGCTGATGCGTCAATACGCGCTCGATTACGGGCACTTAGGCATCAAGTCGAACGCCGTCAATGCCGATCGCATCCGCTCAGGGCTGTTGACCGACGATATGGTCAAGGCACGCGCCCGCGCCCGGGGGCTGAGCCAGTCAGATTACATGAGCGGCAACCTGCTGGGCCGCGAAGTCACCGCCGATGATGTCGCCAAGGTCTTCGTCGACCTGGCACGATCAACCAAGACCACGGCTGCCATCGTAACCGTCGACGGCGGCAACATCGCCGCCGCGCTCAGGTAGGGGAAGCTCCAAAAGAAAAGGCCGCAATTCGAAGACGGCGGCCTTTCTTGAAATTTCCGAAATTTGCGCCTAGTGCTGGTCGCGCCAGACTTGGCGCTTGAGCGCGTACATCATCGCCGTCAGCACGATCAGGAACAGCAAGACCTTGATGCCCATGCGCTTGCGTTCCTCCAGTTCCGGCTCCGCCGCCCAATTCAGGAACGTGGTCACGTCCTGGGCCAATTGCGCCAAGGTCGGCTTGGTGCCGTCCTGGTATTCGACCGCGTCGTCGGCCAGCGGTGGCGCCATGGCGATCTGGTTTCCGGTGAAGTAGACGTTGTACTGCATGCCTTCCATCAAGGTGACGCCTTCGGGGGACTCTTCCTTGTAGCCGGTCAACAGCGCATAGAGGTAATCGGGGCCGCCCTTCCGCGCCTTGGCCATCAACGACAGATCCGGCGGCAGGGCGCCATTGTTCGACGCGCGGGCGGCGTTGTCGTTGGCAAAGGGCGCGACGAAACGGTCCGACGGCTTGGCCGGGCGGGAGTACATCTCGCCTTCCTCGTTGGGGCCGTCGGTGACCTCGTATTCGGCGGCGACGGCCTTGATCTGGTCTTCGCTGAGGCCGATGCCGGCCAGGTTTCGGTAGGCGACGAGGCTCATGGAATGACAGGCGGCGCAGACCTCGCGGTAGATTTGGAATCCCCGTTGCAGGGCGCCGCGGTCGTAGGTCCCGAACATGCCATGGAAGGACCAGTCCCGGGCCTCAGGCTTGGCGCCGGCGGCGGCCAGGGCGGGGCCGGAGGCGAAGGCCAGCAGGCCCGCGAGAGCCAATGCCGGGACGGAGAGGGGGAACCGTTTGATCATCATTCGGCCGCCTCCGTCGCGCCGCCGTCTTCCGTCACCGAGGCGCTGATGCTATCGGGCAGCGGCTTCGGCTTCTCCAGGATGTTGATCAGCGGGATGAGGACGAGGAAATGGGCGAAGTAATATACCGTCGCTACGCGGCCGATCCACAGGAACGGCACGCCGTGGAAGACGGCGTCGGGCGTGTTGGCGCCGACCCAGCCGAGGATGATGCAGTCGACCACGAACACCCAGAAGAACTGCTTGTAGATGGGCCGGAAACGGGCGCTTCGGACCGGGGAACGGTCGAGCCACGGCAAAAGCATCAAAATCAGGGTCGAGCCAAACATGGCGATGACGCCGCCCAGCTTGGCCGAGATGAACCCGATTTCCGGCACCGCGCGCAGAATCGCGTAAGAGGGCAGGAAATACCATTCCGGCACGATGTGGGCCGGCGTCACCAGGGGATTGGCCTTGATGTAGTTGTCGGGCTCGCCGAAGATGTTGGGGGCGAAGAAGACGAAGAACATGAAAAAAACCATGAACACGCCCAGGCCGAAAAGGTCCTTCATGGTGTAATAGGGGTGGAACGGGATGGTGTCCTGCGGCCCCTTGATGTCGATGCCGACGGGGTTGTTGGACTTGTGCACGTGCAGCGCCCACAGATGCACGAACACCAGCCCGATCAGCACGAACGGCAACAGGTAGTGGAAGGCGAAGAAGCGGTTGAGCGTCGGGTTGCCGACTGTGAACCCGCCCCACAGCCAGGTGACGATGGCCTCGCCGATCACGGGGATGGCCGAGAACAGGTTGGTGATCACCGTCGCCGCCCAGAAGCTCTGTTGCCCCCACGGCAGCACGTAGCCCATGAAGGCGGTGGCCATCATTGTCAGCAGGATTAATACACCCAGTATCCACAACAGCTCGCGCGGTTCCTTAAACGACCCGTAATACAGGCCGCGGAATATGTGGATGTAGATGACGATGAAGAACATGGAGCCGCCGTTCATGTGGATGTAGCGTATCAGCCAGCCGTAATTGACGTCGCGCATGATGCGTTCGACCGATTCGAAGGCGTAATCCACGTGCGGCGTGTAGTTCATGGCCAGCACGATGCCGGACGCGATCATGATCACCAGGACGATGCCGGCCAGTGAGCCGAAGTTCCACCAGTAGTTCAGGTTTTTCGGCGTCGGGTATCCGGAGCCCACCGATTCGTCGATAAAATGGAAAATCGGCAGCCGGTATTCGATCCACTTGATGACCGGATTTTCGTAGAAACGATTGCTCATGGCCTGGGCGCCCCTATCCGATCCGGATCGTGGTGTCGGTCAAATACTGGTAAGCCGGCACCACCAGGTTTTTCGGCGCCGGGCCCTTGCGGATGCGGCCCGAGGTATCGTAGTGCGAGCCATGACAGGGGCAGAACCAGCCGCCGAACTCGCCCTTCGGGTCATTGGACTTCTGGCCCAGGGGGATGCAGCCGAGGTGGGTGCAGATACCGACTATGATCAGCCACTGGGGCTTTTGCGCCCGGCCCTTGTCGGCCTCGGGGTCGATCAGGTCGTCCAGGGGCACGGCCCCGGCTTCCTTGATCTCGGCGGTCGTGCGGTGGCGGATGAACACCGGCTTGCCGCGCCAGACCACGGTGATGCTCATGCCCTCTTCGATGGGCGCCAGGTCGACCTCGGTGGTCGAAAGCGCCAGCGTGTCGGCGGCCGGGTTCATGACGTCGATAAAGGGCCATGCGGCCAAGCCGGAGCCGACGGCGCCGACGGCCATGGTGGAAAGAAGCAGAAAATCCCGGCGTGTCTTGTCGTCGGTGTCAACCGTATCGGTCATGGGTTCTCCTCACTCCGGCCCCTCGGACGCACCCGAATCCCCCGATTCCGGCCGCCCGCCCACTCTACGAAAGGTCCCGTTTCCAGGCAAGGATGACAAGGAAAAAATCCGGCGGAAATTAAGGACTCACGGCCCACCGGCGTGGATACGTCGACGGCGAAGGGTATAATGCAAAAAAACCCGCTTGCAAATCGTTTTCAGACTCCCCGGACCTGGATATCTCGATGAGAGTCGCCCTCTACCAACCGGACATCCCCGGCAACGCCGGCGCGGTGATGCGGACGGCGGCGTGCCTGGGCGTCGGCGTCGATATCATCGGGCCTTCTGGGTTCGCGGTCTCCGATAGGAAACTACGCCGCGCCGGCATGGACTATCTGGACCGGGTGGACCTTGCCGATCACATCTCGTGGGAGGCGTACCAGGACAGCCTTCGGGACCAACCCGGCCGCCTGGTGCTGTTGACCACGAAAGCCAAAGGGAGCTATTTGCAATTCACTTTCCGGGCCGATGACATATTGTTGTTGGGCCGCGAAAGCGCCGGCGTGCCGGAAGAAGTCCATGACGTCGTCGAGCACGCGATCAAGGTGCCGATGGTGCCCTGCATGCGCTCGCTAAACGTCGCCCAGGCGCTGGCCATGGTCCTCGGCGAAGCCCTGCGCCAGACGGAAGGATTCCCGGAGGGGAAGGAATGAAGGAAGCCGACGACTACGGCAGCGAAGACCACCGAAAACGGGCCTCGGTCTGGTTCCAGGCGTTGCGCGACGATTTGTGCCGGGCGCTGGAAGCCTGCGAGGACGGCGTTACCGGGCCGAACGGCACCAGCGCCGGCGAGCCCGGCCGGTTCGAGCAGGCGTCCTGGCGGGGGGACGAAAACAGCGACGCCGGGGGCGGAGGCGGCGTCATGTCGGTGATGCGCGGACGGGTGCTGGAAAAGGCCGGTGTCAACGTTTCCACCGTCTGGGGTGAATTTTCCGAAGAATACCGCGACAAGATTCCCGGCGCCGCCGAAGACTCCCGTTTCTGGGCTTCGGGCGTGTCGGTGGTCATCCATCCCTGCTCGCCGCTGGTGCCGGCGGCGCACATGAACACGCGCATGATCGTCACCACCCAGGGCTGGTTCGGCGGCGGCGCCGACCTGACTCCGGTGTTTCCCATCGAGGCCGACACCGCCGATTTCCACGGCGCCTACAAGGACGCCTGCGACCGGCACGACGCGGACTATTATCCGAAGTTCAAGAAATGGTGCGACGAATACTTCTTCCTGCCGCACCGGGGCGAAACTCGAGGCGTTGGCGGCATCTTCTACGACAACCTCGACACCGGCGATTGGGAAAAAGACTTCGCCTTCACCCAAGACGTCGGCCGCGCCTTCTTCGACGTTTACCCGGCGCTGGTGCGCCGGCATATGGACGAGGACTGGACCGAGGAGGAACGCCAGGCGCAGCTCGTCAAGCGCGGGCGTTACGTGGAATTCAACCTGCTTTACGACCGCGGCACCCAGTTCGGCCTCAAGACCGGCGGCAATACCGAAGCCATCCTGATGTCGCTGCCGCCGGAGGTGAGGTGGCCGTAGGCGCCGACCCGATCAGGCTGATCCTTTAGAAAGGCTACCTCAAGGCCGGTTCCGCTTTCGCCAGGACGAGACCTTGGCGCTGGAGGCCGAGGTGGCCTGGTACCTGCACCTGACCCGGATGTTCGCGACGGCGTTCCTGGACTCCATGCCCGCGGTGCGGCGGGCGGAAATCAAAAGCGAAGAGCTGTTTTCAGGGGAAGCCCCGGCCTACGAACGCCTGATGGCGGTGCTGCCCATAGACGACCTGAGTAAGGAAATGTTCGAAGAGAACTTCGCCAAACCCATCAACAAGAAGGATACCATGGTCGACGAGTCGGCCGCGGGTTTGGTCGACGAAAAGGGGTTCGGAAAATTCCTCTTGGAACTGGAACAAAACGGCCACTTCGGCGGTTAATACCAAGGAGCGGTGATAAGGGCCGCCTTCAATTTTTTCGGAGCAGCGATTTCATCTTTTCCAGGCAATCGTCGCGGCCGGCGGCGTAATCGCCGTCCTCCCACCAGTCTTCGACCCGGGCCAACAGTTCGCCGACGCGGGGGCCTTCGGCAACGCCGAGGGCGATCACGTCCTCGCCGCCGATCGGCAACACCACGCCCTGCCAGCCGTCGCAGGTATCCAACAGGCCGATCCACGCCTGCGTCCGGCCGGCCGGCAGGTGCGGCGTGATCGACAGTTCCCCGGCCCAGGCCAGTAGCGTCAGGTCGCGGACCGTATCGGGGCCGAGGCGCCGCAGCGTCCGGTTGACGGACGGCGCGTCCGCATCGGGGCCGATGTCGGCCGGCGGCGCCGCCAGGACCGAAAGGCGCCATGCTTGGCGGTTGGAAAGCTTGAGCCGCCCGGCCACCGCTGCGGCGCCTTCGGCGTCGGTGTCCAGCAGCGCCGCCAGCCGGCGCAGCGGATCGGGGACCACGGAATCGATCTTGATGGCGCGGGTTTCCAGCCACCCGATCATCCTCAGGCTTCCGACGTCTCCGGCCTCGGGCAGGATATGGTCGAAAATGTCGAGGCCGCGCATCAGCACGGCGATGTTGGCGGGTTCCGGCACCAGCAGGATCTTGAACATCTCGTCGCGGATGCGCTCGCCGGAAAGGCCGGGCAGCTTGTCGGCATGGTTGCGGCAGGCGGCCATGGCGTCCGGGTCGGGGGGCGGCTGACCAAAAAGGCCGTAGAAGCGGAAAAACCGGAGCAGCCGAAGCACGTCCTCCTCGATCCTGTCGGCGGCCAGACCGACGAAGCGGATATTGCCGTACGCCAAATCGCTGATGCCGTCATGGGGGTCGTAGACGTCGCCATCCGGCGTCGCCGACAGCGCGTTGATGGTTAAATCCCGGCGTTCGGAATCGATCATCCAGTCGTCGGTGAAGGCGACCTTGGCCCGCCGGCCGTCGGTTTCCACATCGCGGCGCAGCGTCGTGATCTCGAACTTCCTGTCGCCGACGACGGCGGTGACGGTGCCGTGCTCGATGCCGGTGGGAACGGCCTTGATGCCGGCCTTTTCCAGCAGCCCGATGACGGTCTCGGGCTTGTCCGGGGTGCCGATATCGACGTCGGTGACCGGCCGGCGAGCCATGGCGTCGCGCACACAGCCACCGACGAAACGGACCTCGGCGCCATCGGCCGTCAGCGCCTCGACGACGGTCCGGGTTTCGGGGGCCGTCAACCACGGCTGGGGCGATATCTTGCCGGTCGGGCTAGAGATGGCGTACACGGACACCATGAGTTACCTCGGGGGGTTGCCTGTGGATCGTCAGTTCTTTTTAAAATGCGGCGGCACGATCTTGCCGTCCTGCAAACGGGGTGATTGGTATTCGCCGCTGTCGGGGGGCGCACCCGACATCAGGGCAATGGTGGCCAGGCCGCCCAGCAACAACACGAAACCGGTGACCAGGCTCCAAAACAAAGGCCTAAGGCGCAGCCCCGGCAAGTCGCCGTCGCCCGCGCCCACGTGTTTCTTGCGCGCATACCCCACCCAGGCGACGTAGACCAGGGTCGGCAGCACCAAGGGGAGAACGTATGTCAGAAATATCCTCATGGCCCGTCACTCAAGACCTCGTAAAGATTGATCAGCATGCCGGCGGTGGCGCCCCAGATATAATAGTCCCCGAAGGGCATGGCATGGAATTCCCGGGTCCGGCTCTCGAACTCGCGGCTATGGCGCTGGTGGTTGGCCGGATCGAGGAAAAACGAAAGCGGCACCTCGAACACCTCGTCGACCTCTTCGGGGTCGGGGTTGGTCTCGAAAGGCGGCGTCACCAGGGCGACGACGGGGGTAATGGAAAAACCGGTCCGAGTCACGTACTGTTCGAGGCGGCCAACGATTTCGACATGCCGGCGGTCGAGCCCGACCTCCTCCTCAGTCTCGCGCAGCGCCGTTTCCTCCGGCGTGTCGTCGCCGGGGTCCATATGTCCGCCGGGAAAGCTGATCTGGCCGGCGTGATGAAGCAGGTGGTCCGTGCGCTGGGTGAACATCGCCGTCAGGCCGTCCAGGTGGGTCACCAACGGCACCAGGACGGCGGCCGGGGTCAGGGACTGGGCCGGCTCCATGCCCGGGTTGAGGTCATGGTCACCCCGCGCCGGCGCGCCTTCGGTTGGCGGCCTCCGCAGGCGTTCGATGACCTGTTCAGGGCTTAGGGATGGCGTGGCGCCGGTCATCAGTTGCCGTCCAGTTTGCCGAGCGGGAAAAAGACGCCGCTGCTCCGGACCCCGAAGGAGGTTTCGCCGTCATGCTTTTCCTCCGCGCCCAGGGCCACCAGCTCGTAATAGACGGCGCGCGCGATGCGGGCCTCGACGCCGCCGTCCATGACCAGGGTGGGCGACGGTTCGCCGGTTTCGGGGTCGATATCGCAGCGGATCGGGTGGTCTGCGTCGATGGTCACAATTTTGTCAACATTGGTTCGGAGACGAAGGATTTGATCGGCACCGGCGCCAGACGTGGTAAGTTCTACGGCCATGAACGGCGCGTCCTCGACCTTGATGCGGCCGACCTCGGCCGGGGTGATCAGCCAGTAATCGCCGGCCTCGTCGCGGCGCAGCACGGTGGAAAACAGGCGCACCAGTTCTTTGCGGCCAATCGGGGAGCCGTGATGGTACCAGACACCGTTGCGGTCGATGCGCATATCCAGGTCGCCGCAGAGGGCCTGCCCCGGCTTGAGCCGGAACCCTTTCGGCCCCCGGGCCGGGCCATCGGCAGGGGCTTCCGCCGGGGTCCTGGGCGGGGTCCCGGGGAGGGGTGACAAACTGTTGGGTTCGTGCGCGTTTTTGCCCATATTATTACGACCGGCTGTAACCAGGGAGACGTTGCCGTGACAGCAACAGCCAAAAACAAAGATAAGACGATACTAGACAATTCAAACCAGCTTATCGACGCCATAGATCAACTGGGGCGTGATATCGCCGCCGCCCGGGACGGCATCGGCCGTATCATCTATGGCCAGTCCCGGGTGGTCGAGGAAACCCTGATCACGTTCCTCGCCGGCGGCCATCTTCTGTTGATCGGGGTGCCGGGCCTGGGCAAGACGCTGCTGGTGGAAACGCTCGGCACCGTTTTCGGCCTCGATGATCGGCGCGTGCAGTTCACGCCCGACCTGATGCCCGCCGACATCCTCGGTTCAGAGGTGCTGGAGGAATCGGAAAGAGGCCGCCGCACGTTCCGTTTCATCAAGGGCCCGGTGTTCTGCCAGTTGTTGATGGCCGACGAGATCAACCGCGCCAGCCCGCGCACCCAATCGGCGCTCCTGCAGGCGATGCAGGAGC
>PTLK01000209.1 GCA_002938075.1 Alphaproteobacteria bacterium MarineAlpha3_Bin3 | reverse complement strand
TTCAAAATCGGCAAAAATATCCACCGAGACTTTTACTCTAACCGACAACCGGTCGGGAAAATCCTATGAATTGCCGATTTTGAAAGGCACCCTCGGTCCCGACGTCATCGACGTCCGGAAGCTGTACGCGGAAACCAACTGTTTCACCTATGACCCCGGTTTTACGTCGACGGGGAGCTGTGAATCGAAAATCACCTTCATCGATGGCGAAAAAGGGATCCTGCTTTATCGGGGTTATCCCATCGACGTGCTGGCAGAACAGTCCGACTTCATGGAAGTCTGCTATCTGTTGCTCTACGGCGAACTGCCGACGCCGGAGCAAAAGAAGAAATTCGAGAAAGACATCACCTATCACACGATGCTGCACGAACAGCTGATTTACTTTTTCCGGGGATTCCGCCGCGACACCCATCCGATGGCGGTGATGTGCGGTGTTACCGGGGCGCTTTCGGCCTTTTATCACGACAGCACAGACATCGCCGATCCGCACCACCGCATGGTGGCGTCCTATCGGATGATCGCCAAGATGCCGACCATCGCCGCCATGGCCTACAAGTTTTCCATCGGCCAGCCGTTCATGTATCCGAGGAACGATCTCAATTACGCCGAAAACTTCCTTTACATGATGTTCGGAAACCCGTGCGAGGATTTCAAGGTCAATCCCGTGCTGGCCAAGGCCCTGGACCGCATCCTCATTCTCCATGCCGACCATGAACAGAATGCCTCCACGTCGACCGTCCGCCTGGCGGGTTCCAGCGGCGCCAACCCGTTCGCCTGCATCGCCGCCGGCATCGCGTCGCTTTGGGGGCCGGCCCACGGCGGCGCCAACGAAGCCGTTCTCAACATGCTGACCGAGATCGGCGACAAGAAGAACATTTATGAATTCATCAAGCGGGCCAAGGACAAGAAAGATCCTTTCCGGCTGATGGGGTTCGGCCACCGGGTCTATAAGAACTTCGACCCCCGGGCGCGGGTTCTTGAAAAAACCTGCCACGAAGTCCTCGACGAGCTTGGAATCGAGGATGTACCGCTTCTCGACATCGCCGTCGAACTGGAGCGGATTGCGTTGGAAGACGAATACTTCGTCTCCAAGAGGCTTTATCCCAACGTCGATTTCTATTCGGGGATCATCTTCAAGGCGATGGGCATCCCGACCAGCCTATTCACGGTGCTGTTCGTGGTCGCCCGGACCGTCGGCTGGGTCGCCCAGTGGAACGAGATGATCGAGGACCCGACCCAGAAGATCGGCCGGCCCAGGCAGTTGTTCATGGGCGCCACGGAACGGAAGTACACGCCCCTGCACATGCGCAAGTAACGGCGCTTCAAACCACGGCCATCAACCTTCAGATCGTGACCGGGCGATAACGTCCAACACCGTTTTCGCCGCCCGGTCGGCCGGCGAGGCTCCTCTGTGGCTAAGTTTGTCGATGGCTTCCTTATAAGCCGAAACCTGGCTTTGGCGCCGATCCTCATCCCTCAGCAGGTCTTCGAGGGCGGGGGCCAGAAAATCGGCCCGGCAGGCCTCCTGCAGGAACTCCGGGACCGCCTCGCGATCCAGAATCAAATTGACCAGATGGACGAAACGCACCTTTAACAGCCGCCTGGCGATCAGGGCGGACAGCGGGTTGATCCTGTAAGCGATAACCGCCGGCGTCCCCGCCATCGCCAGTTCCAGGGCCACCGTTCCCGATGCGGCAAGGGCCACGTCGGCGGCGGCGAAAGCGTCATACTTTTCGGTGTCGCCCTCGACGACAAGGGTCTGGACCGGCCATCCGGCCGCTGCCTGGCGGACGGTTCCTGCGACGGCGCCCGTGGTCGGCACCACGGCCCGCAAATTGGGGTGCTTCTTCGAAAGCCCGAACAGGGCCTGGCCGAATATTCCTTGCAGGCGGGAAACCTCGCCCATGCGGCTGCCGGGAAGAACCGCGATCAACGTTTCATCAGCGGCAATGCCGTGGCGGTCGCGGAAAGCGTTCCCGTCCCCCTTGTCGGCCCCGCTCTCCAGTATCGGATGGCCGACGAAGGTGGTGGCAAGGGAATGGCCTTCGAAATAGGGGGGCTCGAACGGCAACAGGGCCAGCAGGTGGTCCAGGTGGCCGGCGATCTTCGCTGCCCGGCCCGGCCGCCAGGCCCAGACCGAAGGCGCGACATAGTGGATCAGGGGAATTCCCTTGCCCTTGAGCCGTTTGGCGACGCGAAAGTTGAATTCTGGGGAATCGATGGTCACCACCGCGGCCGGCCGAAGGCGTTGGGCGGCGGCGGCGGTTTCGACGATTCGGGTGAGAATTCTGGGAATTCTCGGCAAAACCTCCGCCGCCCCCATGACCGACAACTCGATCATCGGAAATTGGCTTTTCATGCCCTGTTCTTCCATCCTTGCGCCGCCGATACCGGCGAAGGAAACGCGGTCCTTGGTTTGCTTTTTAAGCGACGCCATGAGCCGGGCCCCAAGCACGTCGCCCGACGGTTCGCCGGCGACCAGAAAGATCAGCGGATGAGGGTCCGCGGCGGTTTCCCCCGCGGCGACCCCATGAGCAAGTTCGGCGTGACTTTCGGCATCGATGCCGATGACGAAAATCCCAGCCTCGTCGGCGGCCTCGATCACCGCCTGGCGGTCAATGATAAGGGCGCCGCCGGCCTCGACCGCGATGCCACGCAGACCGGCCCGTGACGCGGCCTCGATGGTGGCGGTGCCGATGGTCGGAAGGTCGACGCGGTATTCCTGATCAGGTTTCTTGACCTTGACGAGGACGCCGCCGGGGCCGTCGAGGCGCAATTTCCGGACTTCGCTCAACAAGGCGTCCGTCCCGTTTTCGTTTTCCACCGCCAGGACTTGCCCCAATTGGGCGACCGCCCCTTGGGCGATGTCGCGCCGCCCGATATCGCGGGCCGCTTCAAGGCCGCATTGGATATCGTCTTCGGCTTGGCGGTCCGGCTTAACGCTGCCGTAGACGGCTTTTTCCGCAAGCAGGTCCGGAAGCAAGGAATCTGCGCCGACGATCAGGAATCCCTCGCTGTCTTCCAGGGTCTGGATCAGGGTTTTCAAGAGGCTGCCGTCGCCCAGGCCTTGAGCTCCCGATTTAGCGAAAAACCCGGTCAGCCACCTATCGGGCCTGAGCGTGGCGAAGGACGGCCGGTGGACGACGCCGGCCATGACCAATTCCTGGCAACCGGCATCGCGCAGATGTTCGATGGCCTTGCCGACCGCCCCAAGCCTGACCCAAACATGCGGATCATCGCCAAAGGCCCTTTTGTCAGCCTGGTCCTCGAAGGCAACGACGAAATATTCCCGGCCGCTTTCGCGGCAGGCTTGAACAACCCGGGCCGGCAATGGGCCGCTGCCTGCAAGGATGCCGAGTTTAGGCGGCATCTTCCATTTTTGGCTGACAGATGGCCCGCGAGGAATCGGCCTGGATGAAATTGACGATTTCCATCAC
>PTLK01000208.1 GCA_002938075.1 Alphaproteobacteria bacterium MarineAlpha3_Bin3 | reverse complement strand
AAACCGTCTTCGTCGGGCAGATGACAGGATTTGCATGCTTTCGGCGCCGATGACCGCATTTCCTTGTCACGGAAATGCTTGCTGATATGGTTTAAGTGGTCGAACCGGATTCGCGTCCGCCGCTTGAAGGGGAAGCGGTCAAATTCAGGGTGGGCGTTTTCGAGGCTGGGGAACTGAAACGTATGGCAGAACTGGCAATTGGCGTTCGCCATGGCCGTCAGGTCAAATTTCGTGCCATGGTGTTCCCTGTGACACGACAGGCACGGCAACGGGCTTTCGATTCCTTTCAGGGGCTTGAGCGCCATGGCCGCCGAGGCGGAAATCATCGCCCAGGATCCCCTGGACGGGGGATTGGCGTCGCGGGTCAATTCCGCGACCCGGGACGGTGAAAGGCCATGCGGCCGGAAGCTGTCGCCGCCGAGATCGTGGCAGGTAAGGCAACGCTTGCTGTCGGCGATATCGGTCTTTTCGGCGAAGGCGGCGTGGACCCAGGCCGTCGGCCCCTTGTCGAAAGCGGTGTGACAGCTCTTGCAGTCCTTCAGCCCGACGTGTTGAGAGGTCAAGGGCCCCGGATTGATGAAGGCGGGACCGCCGCCCCCGGCAACAAGAACGAGCAGCAACCCGAAGGTCAGTGCCGCCACCCGCCAGGCCGCCGCCCCGGGCCGCGCACGCCAGTTCATCACCGGCCGGCAGCGCGCCACCGGCTTACAGCAGATTCCGTCGGGGAACGGCCCGTGCCGGCACTGCCCGCCGGCCAGGTCGGAGCGCGTGCAGTGCCAGCGGTCGTCCCGTTTCGCCGGCTGGCATTCGAAATTGGCCCGGCACGACCCATCGGCGCCGGGCCCGATTCGGCAAGGGGATCCTTCGGACTGGCGGCCGCAGATCCAGGTCTGGTTGGGCCGGGAGTATGAGCTGGAGCGGAAATCGAATTTCTGCAGCAGCCTTTTCATGACATGCCCCCGCCGAAGGCATAGACGACCACCAGGTGCAACACCACCAGGATCAGCAAGCTGTAGGTGAGCGGAACGTGAACCAGCAGCCAGGCCTTGAGCGCCAGGCTCAACGCATAATAAAAATCCAGGTCGTCTTTCTTGTTGACCAGGTGGCGAAGGCGATCGGCGTATTCGTTTTCCCGGCTATTCAGGTAACGCTGCAAGTTGTCGATGTCGTTCATCAGCCGGAACTCGGGCCGCCGGGACGCAAACAGGTGGTGCAGGTGGTTCCTGGGCCCGCTGAAGAACCCGGACAGGTGGCGCAGGTAGAAATCGCTGATGGTTGACGATCGGGTTTCCTGGGCCGATTCCAGGACCAGGTCTTCGGCTTCGTTGCGAAGCTCGGCGATAAAGGCGGGAATGCGTTCAAAGATCACCTCTTCGCCCCGCCGTGTCAGGCGCGGCGGCAAAATCCGGGACAACATGAGGCCGACGATGCCGCTGACAACGATGATCGCGAAAAGGACGGTGATGGTGAATTCCAGGACGCCGTCGGGAAGGCGCCAACCGATGTGCTCGGCAAATAGCAGAATCACCAGCCACCCCGCATAGATGTGCAGTTGCGCCCAGGTGCTGGCGGAGCCCAAGGGAAGAACGGTGATTTTCTTGCGCAGATTGAACAGCGCCAAAAACCCCATTACCGCCAGCAGCACCCAGCCGGTGAAAAACGGTTCCTGATAAAGGCTGGCGTCGTAAACGGCGAAAGCGAGGACGAGGGTCGCCCCGACCATAACCGTGATGGCGACATTGAGCCGGCGCCGGACGGTGATGTTCATCAGCGGTTCAACCACCCTGCCAGGGTCGGACGGTCCTGCATATCGAAACGTTGCAAGGCATCATGGGGGCAGGCCCGTTGACAGGCGGGCCCGCCCGGCTGATCGAAGCACAAATCGCATTTGGTCGCCTTGACGATCGGCTTTTTGGTGTCCTCGTCGACGATGAAACCCCCGTGCTGGTCGCGGACTTCGACCATACGGATGTTATCGTAGGGGCAATTTGTGGCGCAGGTGGCGCAACCGATGCAGGTATCGTCGTTGATCATCACTTGTCCGCCCTCGGTATTGCGGTGGATGGCGCCGGTCGGGCACCCGATCATGCAAACCGGATCGACGCAATGCATGCACGCGTTGGCGACCATGTAGTGTTCGAATGTCCGGCCGTGGCGGATGAAACGCGGATTGTTGTTATGGCCCTTGGCGCAGGCCTCGACGCAGGCGTCGCAGCGCACGCAGCGGTCGAGGTCGATGAGCATGGTCGAGGTGCCCATGATGAAGCGGTGTTCGACTAGCATCTCCAGGGTTTCGGTATCGATCTTGGGGATGGCTCCGGCTTTTTTATATTTTCTGCGCTTCTCGTACGGATGAGAGACTTCCACCGGGCGCCGTTCCGCCGGCGGCGGAAACATGGATTTGGGCAAGTTGGGCAGGACGTGGGTTTCGATAATCGACGTCGGCACCCGCAAGATATCTGTGTATCCGACGGCGCGCAGCGTGTGCTGCATGGAAATGATCCTATCCTTGCCTTCGAGCCAGTTCTGGGCGATTTCCTCGAACCCGAACAAGGCTCCGGTGCCGATGTAGCGGATGGTTTTGTCGCCGTGGTTGACCCGGTAGGAAACCCGGGCGGAGCCCGAAGCGAGGATCAATAAACCGTCCGGATAATCGCCTTCGTGGACGATGATGGGCTCCATCGCCAGGCGCTCATGGTGCGGGCTTTCGAGATACCGGTTGTAGGAAGTGTGCCATTCGAAGTCGCCATAGGTCTCGAACAGGGTCGCGGCGGCAATCTTGTCGAGCACGCCGTCGTCGAGGTCGTGGAACAACGGCGTTTCCATGAGGTTGTTCTTGAGGGTGTTTTCACGGTACAGCCTGTCCACGTTTTCGCGGAAGCTGTCGACCCGCTGGCGGATATCGCGGATGCCCTGGCGGCGGATCTCCACCACTTCGACATCGTCCTCGGCGAAGATGGTGGTGGTGCGGGCGGCCCGGGTCAGCGCCGCAATTTCGCCGAACAAAACGCTGGGGTTGATTGTATGGGTGTTGAATTCTTCCAAAATCGCCGGCACATCACGAAGGAACGTCAACATTACGTCGTCCTCGCCCATGTGGGTGCTAGTATCGCGGCCGGCGGCATAGCGGGTCGGGTCGCGGACTTCCGGCAGCTTGGGATTGCGCCAAAGCTGCCCCAGGGCGGCGAGGAAGCCCTTCTTCGGTACAGACGAGCGGCCAAGCTGGGAATTGGATAATTTCGACGGCGGGACGATAACGCGGATATGGCCCGTTATGCTCAGGAAAGCCGTGGTCCCGTAATCCCCGGCGCGGACGATGATATCGCCCTTTTTATAATGCCGAATCCGAGTGTCGTTGCGGATGATGTCGCGGAGCGACACCGTTTCCGAGAACTTGGACGTGTCCATGTCCCGGAACATGTCCAGGCCGATGATCTTGTCGACCTCG
>PTLK01000207.1 GCA_002938075.1 Alphaproteobacteria bacterium MarineAlpha3_Bin3 | reverse complement strand
CCGAAGCCGAAGGAGTTGGACAGCACCGTCTTCACCGGGTGTTCCTTGGCCTGGTGCGGCACCAGGTCGATGTCGCTGTCGACGGACGGGTTGTCCAGGTTCAGCGTCGGTGGGACCACCCCGTCGCGCATCGCCAGGATCGAGAAAATCGATTCGACCGCGCCGGCGGCGCCCAAAAGGTGGCCGATGGCCGACTTGGTGGACGACATGGAAAGGCCATTGGAATGATCGCCGAAAACCCGTTCCACGGCGGCCAATTCTATTTCGTCGCCGAGCGGCGTCGAGGTGCCGTGGGCGTTGATGTAATCGATGTCTTCGGGGTTGGCCCCGGCCCGTTTAAGTGCCGCTTCCATGCACCGCTGGGCGCCGTTGCCGTCTTCCGCCGGCGCGGTAATGTGGTGGGCGTCGCCGGACAGACCAAAGCCGACGACCTCGGCCATGATATTGGCGCCGCGGGCCTTGGCATGCTCAAGCTCTTCGAGCACCAGGGCCCCGGCCCCGTCGCCCATGACGAAGCCGTCGCGGTCCTTGTCCCAGGGCCGGGACGCCATTTGCGGGGTGTCGTTAAAGCTCGTCGACAGCGCCCGGGCGGCGCAGAACCCGGCCATGCCGAGCCGGCATACGGCGGCCTCGGCGCCGCCGGCGATCATCACGTTGGCATCGTCCAGCATGATAAGCCGGGCCGCGTCGCCGATCGCATGCGCCCCGGTGGAACACGCCGTGACGACGGAATGGTTGGGCCCCTTGAACCCGAATTTGATCGACACGTGTCCCGACACTAGGTTGATCAGGCTGGCGGGAATGAAAAACGGGCTGACGCGCCGGATGTTGCCGCTTTCGACCAGGACCGCGTTCTTGGCGATCTCGTTCAGGCCACCGATGCCCGACCCGATCATGACCCCGGTGCGCACCTGGTCTTCCTCAGTTTCCGCCGTCCACCCGGAATCGGCGACCGCCTGGATCGCCGCCGTCAGGCCGTAGACGATGAAATCGTCCATGCGCCGCTGATCCTTCGGCGTCATCCAGTCATCGGCGTTGAACAGTCCTTCGGCGGTTTCGCCGACAGGCACCTGGCCGGCGATTTTCGCCGGCAGGTCGCTGATATCGAAGGATTGGATGGCGCAGATGCCGGATTTTCCGGCCAGCAGGTTTTCCCAGTTGACCTCAACCCCACACCCCAGGGAGGTCACAAGGCCCAAACCGGTAACAACCACACGTCTCATGGTTTACTCGCGTTTCTAAAACAACAATGTCATGAACTCATAAATGGCGGCGAACTGTGATCGTCAGATGGCCCGTTTCGGCAGGAAGAGGCGCGAAAGCGGGGCCAAAGCCCCGGTGAGGGTTCCTGACGCACCGAAACAGGCCATCTAGCGACACCTTCGGGGCACGGTTATTTTGCCCACTGGTCCACGTCGTGTCGTCGGTCATGATGCTCTGGCATAAATCCCCCCTAACTCCTTGCCAGTAGACAAAATAACACGTGTCACTGTTGTCGCCATTTATGAGTTCATGACCTGGAACAACTTGAATAAACGCCGGTGGCCGGAAAAGACGGCCTGAATTCGATTAAGTCTTAGGAGCTCTGGGTGTTGATGAAGTCAATCGCGTCCTTGATGGTCAGGATCTTCTCGGCGTCCTCGTCGGGGATTTCGCAACCGAACTCTTCTTCGAAAGCCATGACCAGTTCTACGGTATCCAGGCTGTCGGCACCCAGATCATCGATGAAGCTTGCCGATTCAACCACCTTGGATTCCTCGACGCCCAGGTGCTCCAAGACGATCTTTTTCACGCGATCAGCGACATCACTCATAGTCTTTATTCCTCGACTTGTTTGGTGTTGAAATTCATTTTTCTGGGTGTTTCCCTCTGAATGATCCTTTTAAATCCCCCGGATTGAATCCTTATGCGGCGGTAATTTGCCGCTTCGTAACACACTTTTTTTACCTTGGCCAGCGGTCTCGGGGCCAATAATAGAATAACCTCCCCTTGACCTCCCTCAACCTCCCCGGGCCCCGGCAAAAACGCCGGGGAAGCCCCGGTGGTGGCCTATATCATCGCCATTCCGCCGTTGACATGCAAGGTTTGACCGGTGACGTAGGACGCCTCGTCGCTGGCCAAAAAGACGCACGCGCCGGCGATGTCCGCGGGTTCCCCCAACCGGCCAGCGGGGATGCGGGCGGTCAAATTATGTTTCTGTTCGTCGCTCAGGCCTTCCGTCATCGGCGTGTCGATAAAGCCCGGCGCGACGCAGTTGACGGTGATGTTGCGGCTCGCCACTTCCTGGGCCAACGATTTCGACATCCCGATCAACGCCGCCTTGGAAGCGGCGTAATTGGCCTGCCCCGGATTGCCGGAGATGCCGACGATGGAGGTAACGGAAACGATACGTCCCCACCGTTTCTTCATCATCCCCCTTAAACACCCCCGTGACAGCCGGAAAGCAGCGGTCAAATTGACGTCCAGGACCATCTGCCAGTCCTCGTCGGACATCCGAACGGCCAACTGGTCGCGGGTCAGCCCGGCGTTGTTGACGAGGATGTCAATCCCGCCCAGGGCCGCTTCGGCGTCCTTGACCAGCGTCTTGGCGCCGTTAGCCGACGACAGGTCGGCCGGCACGGCAAAGGCGCCGTCGCCGAGCTCGCCGGCCAGCGCGTCGAGCGCTCCGGCGCGGGTTCCGGAAAGGCCGACGCGAGCGCCGGCCGCATGAAGGGCGCGGGCGATGGCCCCGCCGATGCCCCCGGACGCCCCGGTGACGAGCGCGTTCTTGTCCGTCAGATCAAACATGGTGTCCTCTCATGTTCCTCCCGGGGCCTCTCAAAGACCGTTCAGGAATTCCTCGATCGTCTCGGGCGTGCCCACGGACATGGTGCCCAAATCCGCGTCGATCCGCCGGCCTAACCCCGACAGTACTTTGCCGGCACCGATTTCGACCATCGTGTCGACGCCCAACTCCTTCATAGTAAGCACACATTCGCGCCAGCGCACCATGCCGGTGACCTGTTCGACCAGCAGCGGGCGGATTTCGGCCGGATCGGTGACCGGCTGGGCGGTGATGTTGGCGACCAGCGGCACCGGCAGCGGCGCCATCGAGACTTCGGCCAGGGCGTCGGCCATGACATCGGCGGCCGGCGCCATCAGGGCGCAATGGAACGGCGCCGAAACCGGCAGCATTATCGCCCGCTTGGCGCCCTTGGCCTTGGCGATCTCGACCGCCCTATCGATGGCGGCGGCGGTGCCGCTGACGACCACCTGTCCGGGGGCATTGTCGTTGGCGGTTGTGCATACGTCGGCGCCGGCGGCTTCTTCGGCGATGGCGCGGGCGGTCTCCAGGTCGAGGCCCATCAGCGCCGCCATCGCCCCCTCGCCCAGGGGCACGGCTTCCTGCATGGCGCGGCCGCGGGTTTTCAACAGCGCCGCCGTATCGGTGACGGAAAGACACCCCACGGCGGCCAGGGCCGAATACTCGCCGAGGGAATGGCCGGCGACGAAGGCTGCCGTTTGGCTAAGATCAATCCCGCCGTCCTCGGACAGCACCCGAATCACCGCCAGGCTGACGGCCATGATCGCCGGCTGCGCGTTCTCGGTCAGG
>PTLK01000206.1 GCA_002938075.1 Alphaproteobacteria bacterium MarineAlpha3_Bin3 | reverse complement strand
ATCCTTCCATGCGCCTCGAGCCGGCCCCCTATAGGCGCCAAACCGGTTACTTCCTGCATCACGACGGCCAATACCAGGTGTCGTTCCGGAGCCCGGAACATGGCGGGCGGGCCTTTCGGATCAAATCCGAACACACCTGTTTCCTACCTGGAACTGTTGACCGAACTCAGCGGGAAATACGGCAAGCCGGCCGAGTCCGGCTGCCGGGCCGAGGATGAAATCATCGCCATCCAGTGTACCTTGCGTTGGGAGATGAAAGGCGTGCTCATCGAGGCGCTCATCAGGACCGCCGTCCCCGAAGGCGGCCTGGACGCGCAAACGCTGCTGGCCGTCACCGCCACCGACATCCGGCCCGACAGCGCCTTCATCGGTCTCAAAGAGAAAAAGATAAGGAAAAAACTTCCTTCCCTGATGCCCAAATAAGGTTTACGCCGATACCCTTGCCCGGACGTCCGATCCGTGTCAGCATTTTTGATAAGTCCCAATAGGGAGGACCTATCCTTGCGCCGACATCACGACATGGGCGGGCTCGACGCCGGCCCGGTGGACCCCGCCGAGCACGATTACACCCCCTGGGAAAAGCGGGTTGACGCTATTGTGCGTCTGCTCGCCGGTAAGGAACGCCGCCTGATAACCCTCGATGAGCACCGCCGGGCCATGGAGGACCTGGGCCCCGGCGCCTATGATGAACTGAGCTATTACGAACGCTGGATTTCGGCGATCACCAACATTCTCATCGAAAAGGGCGTCATCAGCGTCGAGGAATTGGGCGGCAAAATGGAAGCCGTCAAGGCCCGCTGGCAGGAGGCCCGGGAATGAGCGCCCGTTTTATCGTTGGCGACCGGGTGCGGGTGCGCCAGGCCTATCCTCCCGGCCACGTGCGCACGCCTTATTACGTTCGCGGCAAGGAGGGGGTGGTGTCGCGGATGATCGCCGAACACCCCAACCCGGAAGAGCGCGCCTACGGCCGTGACGGCCTGCCGCCCGTTCCCGTTTACAGGGTCCTATTTCGACAGAATGACCTGTGGCAGGACTATCAAGGTCCCGAAGGCGACACCACCGAGCTGGATATCCAGGAACACTGGCTGGGGCCATTGGAGGAAGACGGCGAATGAGCGAAACCCACTCTCACGACGATGACTGGCCGTATCCGCACCCCCAGCAGCCGGACATCGAGGACGGGCCGCTCACCGACCTCATGATCATGACCGACGCCGTCGCCGAGCTTCTTATCGACAAGGAGGTCTTCTCCGCCGATGACATGCGTCGCACCCTCGAAGCCATCGATTCCAAAAGCCCGGCCGAAGGCGCGCGCATGGTCGCCCATGCCTGGCTGGACCCGGATTTCAAGGCCCGCATGCTTGAAGACGTCAACGCGGCGGCCGAAGAAATGTCCATTGACGCCGGCACCATCCCCATCCTGGCGGTCGAGAACACCAAGGACATTCACAACGTCATCGTCTGTACGCTTTGTTCTTGTTACCCCAAGTACCTACTCGGCCTGCCGCCGGACTGGTACAAGTCGCGCGCCTACCGCTCGCGCTTGGTCCGCGAACCCCGCGCCGTGCTCAAGGAATTCGGCACCGAAATCCCCGACGACGTCGAAGTCCGGGTCCACGATTCCACGGCCGAGCTGCGTTACATGATCTTGCCCATGCGGCCCAAGGGCACCGAGGACATGGACGAGGAAGCCTTGGCCGGCCTTGTCACCCGCGATTGCATGATCGGCGTCACCGTCATCGACCGAGACTGAAGGAAGAACCGTGACCACCACCAATACCTACAAATGGGACGACCCGTTCAGGCTCGACGATCAACTGAGCGAGGAAGAACGGCTAGTCCGCGACACGGCGCGCAACTACGCCCAGGACAAGCTGATGCCCCGCATCCTGGAAGCCAACCGCAACGAACACTTCGATCCCGAAATCATCCTCGAAATGGGGGCGCTGGGGCTTTTGGGCTCGACCCTGCCGCAAGAATACGGTGGCGCCGGGGTCAATCACGTCTGTTACGGGCTGACGGCGCGTGAGATCGAGCGCGTCGATTCCTCCTATCGTTCGGTGATGAGCGTCCAATCGTCGCTGACCTTGCATCCGATCCACGTTTACGGCACCGAGGACCAGCGGCAAAAATACCTGCGCAAGCTGGCCAAGGGCGAACTGATCGGTTGTTTCGGTTTGACCGAGCCCGACCACGGCTCCGATCCGGGCGGCATGAAGACGCGGGCCGAAAAAGTCGACGGCGGCTACATGCTGACCGGCAACAAGACATGGATTTCCAATTCCCCCATCGCCGACATTTTTATCGTCTGGGGCAAGCTCGACGGCGTCATCCGCGCCTTCATCCTGGAAAAGGGCATGGACGGCCTGTCGACGCCAAAGATCGAAGGCAAATTCTCGCTCCGCGCCTCGATCACCGGTGAAATCGTCATGGACCAGGTCTTCGTGCCCGAGGAAAACCTGCTCCCCGGCGCCGAGGGCCTGAAGGGTCCGTTCGGGTGCCTGAACAAGGCCCGTTTCGGCATCGCCTGGGGGGCGTTGGGTGCGGCCGAGTTCTGCTGGCACGCGGCCAGGCGCTATACCCTCGACCGCAAGCAGTTCGGGCGGCCCCTGGCCGCCAACCAGTTGATCCAGAAAAAGCTCGCCGACATGCAGACGGAGATCACCATCGGCCTTCAGGCCTGCTTGCGGGTTTCGCAGTTATTGGACGAGGACAACTGCTCGCCGGAAAACATCTCGCTGATCAAGCGCAATTCCGCCGGCAAGGCCCTGGATATCGCCCGCATGGCCCGCGACATGCACGGCGGCAACGGCGTCGTCGACGAGTTCCACGTCATCCGCCACCTCATGAACCTGGAAACGGTCAATACCTACGAGGGCACCCACGACATCCATGCCCTAATCCTGGGCCGCGCCCAGACGGGCATCCAGGCGTTTACGGCCGAATAATTTTTTCAGGCTTGGAAGCGCAATCGCTGACCCTTATGAAGGATCGCCGGTGGTCCGGACCGTCACCGGCTCGGCAACGTCGGGCGCGTCGGTGCCCCCCGGTGCTATGCTGGCCCGGCTCATGATATAGGCCAAGACGGGAACCAAAATCGCCGCCAACAGCGCCGGAAAGACCCAGCTATCGGCAAAGAAAAGAGTGACGATGATCAGGCTGACGGCCATCATCGACGCCGCCATGATCTTGGCCTTCACCGGGATAACCCGGTGCAGGTGCCAGGCCCGGATCGACGGCCCGAATTTCGGGTGTTCCCAAAGCCAGCGCTGGAAGCGGACGGAGCATTTCGAAAACGCCCAGACGGCGATAATCAGGAAAATGGTGGTCGGCATGCCGGGCACGACAACCCCGATCATGCCGAGCCCGACATTCAGCCAGCCAAATGCCAACAACCCCCACCGCGCGGTGCAGTTGGTCAGGTTATCGGGTTGGATTTGCGTGGATTTATCGGGCTCCATGGTGGCTTTTCCCGGAACGGTGTCTTTCCCCCAACGGCGTCTTTTCCCCCCAGCAGTGATAGCATATTAAGTGAAGGGTTCAAAGCGGACGGAAAAGGGTTGATCGGTCATGGCCGGAGACGCTGTTTCGGATGAGGGCTTGCCTCTGGGCGCCGAAATCGACGCCGACG
>PTLK01000205.1 GCA_002938075.1 Alphaproteobacteria bacterium MarineAlpha3_Bin3 | reverse complement strand
TCGAGGCGTAATTGCGGCGCCATGAGAGGGGCCGGCGATCCCGGCGGCGACGCACTGATGGACGAACCGGGGGCGGCCTCAGGGGACATCGGCGGTGGGGCGATGGTCGCCGGGTTCCAGCGGGTGCCGTACTGGCCGGCCAGGGGGTGCGGCTCGGACAGCATCCGGTCCATGTCGTAAATCGAGTTGATGCTGGCTGCATGGGCACTCACCGACGCCAAGGCGCCGAGCATGGCAACGACAAAGCCATGGGTCATGGCTCGATTCAAAGGCCTATCCCCCAAGAAAACCTTGTTTTCGCTTCCCCCTTTTCGGGGGGAACGGGGCCGAACCGGCTACGATGTTTAAGGATTCGAATTATTATTCGGATTCGCCCAAGGGGGCCCTTTTAGTTCCCTTGGGGCGTATTGTCCAGTCAACCCATTGATTTTGTTTTTTTCTTAACGGCGGCGGTTTATTGTTTCGCTTGTCTGATCCACTATTTGGGCTTGATTTCCGGCCAGGTGTTGACCCCCAACCCCGGCGTAGGCAACATTGCCGGGTGTGACGGCAGACAGGCGGATTTCAAAGCCTGGAAAAAGGGTACGAAAAACCCTTTGGGGACCCCGATTTGAAGAAAACGAAAAAAACCTTCAACGACGGCGACGTGATCTTCCGCGAAGGCGGGCCGAGCGACGTGGCATATGAAATCGTTTTCGGGACCGTCGAAATCGCCAAAATTGGCAACAACGGCAACGTTATCCTGGCCACCCTCGGCGCCGGCGAGATGTTCGGCGAGATGGGCGTCCTCGACCAGGGAGAGCGCAACGCCACCGCCAAAGCCATCGGCCCGGTCACCGTCAATGCCATCGACCGCAAGGATTTTCTCGCCGGCGTTGAGGGCAACCCGGACACCGCGCTCGACGTCATCGGCAACCTGGCCGACAAGCTGCGCGGGGCCGACGACAAATTGGTCCACGAGGCCGGAACTCCACCCGGCGACGACACCAAACCGCAATACCTGATGCCCCGGGAATCGGCAGGCGCGGCCCCCGCCCTGACCGCCGGGGCCGGTTTTTGGACGCGGTTGTTGGGGCTGGCGGCACTGTCGGGGACTGAGCGGATCAAGGTCCGGGTGGCACCGTTTTCAGGCGAGGGCGGCGACCAACACGCAAAGCACGTCGTTCGGGCGCTGGAACGCAGAAAGGGAATCAGGGTCAAAGGGCTGAAGAAGCCCCTCAAGGTCCAACCCGGCGACCCGGCCAAGGCCGTTCTCGCCGCCGCCCGCCGGGTGCTGGCGGATTCCGAATCCGACATGCTGATCTGGGGCGACGTGCCGCCGCCGGGATTGACCCTGCACCTAAAGTTCATCTCCTACGCCACCTGGAACGTAGACCCCCCCGGCAGTTTCGTCTTTGGAACGGTGCTTCCCCTGCCGGTGGATTTCGCCGACCCGTTCGCGGATTTTCTGTATGCCGTTTCCCTGGCGGCGGCGGTGCCCAAGTCCAGGGCCAAGGCGGCGGCCCTGACCCGCGAGCTGCCGCTGGCCCTCGACGGCGCCGGGGCAGCACTGGACGACGTGCCCGGCGACATGACCCGCCGCGAGCGGGAATTGGTCCGCACGTGCTACGCCAATGCCCTGACGACGGTCGCTATCCAGCGCGGCGAGGTGAGCCTCTATCGCCGGGCGGTGGAAACCTACAAGGAATGCCTGGCCGTCCTGACCGAAGAGGAAGCCCCGCTTGAATGGGCCCTGATCCAGAAGAACCTGGGCTCCATCCTGCAGTCCATCGCCGAACGATCCGGCGACAACGAGGTCCTCGGCGAGGCCGCCGACGCATTCCGCGCCGCCTTGAAGGTGCTGACCCGCAACGACGACCCCATGGATTGGGCGGCGGTGCAGAACCGCCTCGGCGAGGCGCTGTTCCGGCTCGACTTCGAAAGCGGCGATATCGACATGTTGAAACACGCGCTCGGCGCCTATCAGTCGGCGATGCAGGTCTATAACCGCGCTGACACCCCGATGCGCTGGGCCGAGGTGATGAACAATTTCGCTCAGGTCACACAGGTCCTGGGCGAGGAACTGAAAAACGCCGAAGCCATAGAGAAGGCCGCCGACGCCTGCCACTCGGCCCTGGAGGTGCGCACGAAAGCGAAAAACCCGGTGTTGTGGGCGGCGACCCAGAATAACCTGGGCTCGGCCCTGTTCCTGCTCGGAAAGATGACCAAGAATGCCGACCGCCTTCGCGGCGCGGCGGAGGCCTTCGACCTGGCCAGCGGTGTTTACAGGGCCCGGGGGATGAATAAAATGGCTGCCATCACCGAGAAGAACCTCGGCCGCGTCACCGAGTTGCTGGACCAAACGCAACCCAAGGGCGTTCCCAGGATGCGCTGGGAAAGCGGCGGCCCCGGAGACGATAGCTAGACGATAACTAGGACCGTGGCAGCTAGCAAAGGAAACGATAAAGATGAGCAAAAGCAAGAATCAGGAACCCGGCATCACCTGGCGCCAGCCGGATGGCCGCCCGGTTTCGTGCGAGGAAAAGCTGGCGATGCTAAACGAAAACCTGGATGAAATCCGCGAATACTGCCAGGAAGCCTTCGAGGACGCGTTGCTGATGGGCTGCGACGAAAGACAGGTCCGCGAGGTTTTCGAATCCATCGTCAAGGCCATTCAAAACCCCTACGGCGGCAAGAAAAACTGACCCCCCGTCCTAGACCCCGGGTTGCGGAATCCGATCAAAAAAGTTGTTCAAGGGTGCGGTTGCGGGACCTAACGGGGACCACTATATTCCCGCCGTCGTCCATAAATCGGCCACATTTGGGCCTATATTTTAGCCTCGTTTTTGGCCTCGCTTATCGACCGTGCCGGGGCAATTAGAAAAAGGGAACCTGGGAACGCCATGATGACGGAGAAGATCGCCCTCAAGGGCTTGACCAAGAGGTTCGGGCCGCTTCTCGCCGTCGACGATATTTCCATGTCCATCGCCAGCGGCGAAGTCCTGGGCTTTCTAGGCCCCAACGGGGCCGGCAAATCGACGACCATGCGGATGCTGGCTGGGTTCATCGAGCCGACGTCGGGAACGGCGGAAATCTGCGGCTTCGACGTCACCCGCCATCCGGTCGAGGTCAAGCGCCGCATCGGTTACCTGCCCGAAGGCGCGCCCGCCTACGGCGACATGACGGCGGAATCATACCTGGGTTTCATCGCCGAGGTGCGTGGCTTCGACGGGCTGGAAAAACGCCGCCGCATCGACGACGTCGTCGACAAGGTCAATCTGGGGGAAGTCCTCCGCCAGCCCATCGAAACCCTGTCGAAGGGGTTCAAGCGCCGCGTCGGGCTGGCCCAGGCGATGATCCACGACCCGGAAATCCTGATCATGGACGAGCCGACCGACGGCCTCGACCCCAACCAGAAACACCAGGTCCGCGACCTGATCCGCGAAATGTCGGCCGACAAGGCGATCATCATCTCCACCCATATCCTCGAAGAGGTGGAGGCCGTCTGTTCGCGCGCCGTGATCATCGCCAACGGGAGGTTGTTGGTCGACGGCACGCCCGAGGATCTGTTGGCCCGCTCGCCGGATCACAACGCCGTGGTCCTGACCGTCGACGCGGCCCAGGAAGATGCCGTCAGAAAGGCACTGAAAGGCCT
>PTLK01000204.1 GCA_002938075.1 Alphaproteobacteria bacterium MarineAlpha3_Bin3 | reverse complement strand
GGGGCGGGGTGTATTTCTCCTGCGTCGCCCGCGGCCCCAACATGTTCGGCGAGGAGGGCCGGGAAATGGCCCTGATCCGCGACCAGATGGGCGATTTCCCGCTGGTCGGCTTTTACGGCAACGGCGAAATATCCAGCAACCGCCTCTACGGCTATACCGGCGTGCTGGCGCTGTTTCTCTAAAGGGCCTGGCCAATACCATGCAAATGAACGAACTGGGCCGCACCGGCCTCAAGGTCAGCCGCCTCTGCCTCGGCACCATGACCTTCGGCGAACAGAACACGCAAGCCGAAGGCCACCGGCAACTGGACATGGCCTTCGAGAACGGCGTCAATTTCATCGACACCGCCGAGATGTATTCGTTTCCCGGCAAGCCGGAAACTCAAGGGGCGACGGAAAAGATCATCGGCGCCTGGATGAAGGCTAAGGCCAACCGTTCGGACGTGATCGTGGCGACCAAGATTACCGGACCCGGTTCGGGCCTCAAGCACGTGCGCGGCGGCCGGCTCGGCTTCACCCGGGAAAACGTCGCCGAGGCCGTGGATTTGAGCCTGCAAAGGCTCGGCACTGATTATATCGACCTCTACCAGACCCACTGGCCGGAGCGCCCGGCCAACTATTTCGGCAAGCTCGACTACGTCCACGATGAGGCCGCCGACCTGACGCCGATGGAGGAACAACTCGACGCGCTGGCGGCCCAGGTCAAGGCCGGAAAGGTCCGCGCCATCGGGATTTCCAACGAGACGCCGTGGGGGATGATGAAGTTCCTGGAAATCGCCGAGCGCGCCGGCCTGCCCCGCATCGCCTCCATCCAGAACCCCTACAACCTGATCTGCCGGACCTTCGAGGTCGGCCTGTCGGAAATCGCCATCCGCGAAGATTGCGGCCTGCTGGCCTATTCGCCGCTGGCCTTCGGCGCCTTGACCGGCAAATACCTGAACGGCAACAAGCCCGAGGGCTCCCGCCACGCCCTGTTCCCGCGGTTCCAGCGCTATTTCAAGCCGGCCGGGGTCAAGGCGACGGAAGCCTACGTGGCCCTGGCCCGCGAACACGGCCTCGATCCGGCCGGGATGGCACTGGCGTTCGTCAATTCCCGGCTCTTCCTGACGTCCACCATCATCGGCGCGACGACGGAAGAGCAACTGGCGGCCAACCTCAGGTCCGAGGACATGGTGCTGGCCGACGAGGTCGTGGAAGGAATCGAAGCGATCCACGCCAAACACGCCAACCCGGCGCCCTAGATGGAGCTATCGCCATGCGCCTTTTCGTCGGCATTCCCCTTCCCGAAGACGTTCGCGCTCGGTTAGGCGAACTCAAGGGCGGACTTCTGGGCGCGCGCTGGGTCGAGCCTGAGAACCTGCACTTGTCGCTCCGCTTCATCGGCGAGGTGCCGGGCGGCGACGAGGCCGACATCGACGAGGCGCTGGCGACGATCGAGGCTCCGGGGTTTCCTTTGGCGCTGTCGGAACTTGGCTTTTTCGACCGCCGCCGCCGGGTCCATGCCGTCTGGGCCGGGATCGGGATGTCCGAACCCATGGTGCGGTTGCGGGCGAAGGTGGAACAAGCCCTGGTGCGCCTGGGCCATGAGCCCGAACACCGGAAGTTCAAGCCCCACGTGACCCTGGCGCGGATGAAGAACGGCTCGGCCGCCGACGTCAGCCGGTACCTGGAGGCCCACAACGGGTTTTCCACCGGGCCGTTCGACGTTGGCTGCTTCACCCTCTACCGGAGCCACCTCGGCCACGGCGGCGCGCACTATGAGGCGCTGGCGGATTACGGGCTGGAAAATTGAGGCCGGGGCCTTCGGTTCTTGTTATATTCTTTCTCGCTAAAAAAACGTTCGTGACGACCCGATCCCAACGCCAGCGAGGGAGGAACAGCATGACCAACGAAACCGCACCCGCCAAACAGCAGGTGGACGAGGAATCCCTGGAAGGCTAGGTCAAGGAAATGTACCGCCGGGTCGCCGACGATCCGCACGGGAAATTTCATTTCGAATACAGTGGGGGGTGAAGAGCATCGCCCTCAAGGCGGTGAATCCGGCCTAGGTTAACCCCGCCTCAGCCGAGGCCGAATTCGGCGGCCCAACGGAGGGACTCTTTCGTCGCCCCGTCGTCGTGCGGGCGGTATTCGTGCCCGATCCAGCCTTCGTAGCCGAGGCGGTCGATGACCCCGAACAGGTAGGGATAATTCATTTCCCCCTCGTCCGGCGGCGTGCGGCCCGGCAAACCGGCGATCTGCATGTGCTTTATGGAACCGATGGTTTCCTCCAAAGCCCGGGTCAGGGAACCCTCCATGAGTTGGGCGTTGTGGAAATCGAACTGGATGCCGAGGTTGGGATGGCCGACGCGGGTGACGGTGTCGCGGGCCTCGGCGGTCAGCGTCGTCAGGTACCCCGGCCTCTCGAAGGTGTTGATGGGCTCGATCAGCACGCCGACATCGGCGTCCCCGCAGGTTTCGGAGGCCCATTTCAGGTTTTCGACATACACCTCGTGGCAGCGCTCGCGGCTTTCGCCATCAGGCACGATGCCGGCAAGTACATGGATGAACCGGCTCTCAAGGGTCTTAGCGTATTCCAGCGCCTGGCTGATGCTGTCGCGGAATTCGGCCTCGCGGCCGGACAGGTCCGAGATGCCGTATTCGCCCGCCTCCATGTCGCCGGGGGGGAGGCGTTAAACATGACGAATCAGAGCTTTTCGTCACCGCACGCCCGGGCCAGCTCCTCGGCCGGATGGTCGTAGGGAAGTTGGCATTCGACGGCCTCGAAGCCCAGCCTGCGGGCGGCGGCGAAGCGGTCCAGCATCGGTATTTCCTGAAGCATCCAACTTAGGTTGGCAGCGAAACGCGGCATGGAAACGACCTTACCCGGATCGGCGAAGAAAACGGAACGCCGGATTAGCCCTCAACAGCCGAACCGGTTGAGCGTGCGGTCCACCGAGCCGACGTAGGAGCCGCCGAACAGCCGCACATGTACTAACAAAGGATAGAGGTTGTAGAGGTCGACCCGTTCCTCGAAGAAACCGGGCCTGATCGGCCGGTGTTCCCGGTAGCGGCCGAAGAACGCGTCGCCGAAGGTGCCGAACAGCGTCGAGAACGCGAGCTCGATCTCGGCGTCGGCGTAATAGATGGCCGGATCGACGAAGCCCGAGATGCGGCCGTGGTTGCAGAGCACGTTGCCGGTCCACATGTCGCCGTGAATCAGCGACGGCGCGCCACGGGTGTCGATCCAGTCACCGAGCTTGGCGGCCAGTTTTTCCAGGCGTTCCATCAATGTTGCCGGCAGGCGGCGGGAGTCGAGGGCCTGGCGGCCCATTTGGAGAAGCCTATGGTCGCGGAAAAAATCGATCCAGCGGGCGGTTTCCAGGTTCGGCTGATGCAGGCCGCCGATCACCGTGTCGCGCTCAAAGCCGAAATTTTCCGCCCCGACCCCGTGCAGTGCCGCCAGCAGGTCGGCGGCCTCCGCCTGGGCGCCGGGGGAAATGCCGCCCGCGGTTTCGAGGCAGCTCATCAGCAGCAGGCTGTCGTCAGCGTAAAGCACGTCCGGCACCGGCAGGCCGCCCTTCTGGCGCAGGTATTGCAGCATGAAGCCTTCGATGTCGAGACCGCTTCCCTTATCGCCGGTCTTGGCGACGACGGTGCGGCCGTCCTCCAGCATTACCCGGCTGA
>PTLK01000203.1 GCA_002938075.1 Alphaproteobacteria bacterium MarineAlpha3_Bin3 | reverse complement strand
ACACGAGAACCGCTAAAAAAGGTCAGGAGACAACATTCGACTGTCGACGTTTTTTATGCGACACTGGTCCGCAACTCAACGGGACCAACGGTTTAAGGAGGTTCGGCCGTGGCGGGTGAAAATTCGATTACCGGCGGGGAGACATACGGGTCCGAACAGCCGGTCATTCATACGATCGGATTCGCCGACCTCAAGGACGTTTTGGTCAAGGGCCTGGCGGACTTCAACGCTATGCCGACCCACATTATTTTCCTGTGCCTGATCTATCCTATCGTCATTCTAATTGCGGCCCGGGTCTACGCCGGATACGAGGTGGTGTGGCTGGTCTTTCCCCTGCTGACCGGATACACCCTGATCGGCCCGCTGGTGGCGACCGGCTTGTACGAGCTGAGCCGGCGGCGCGAGAAGGGCCTCGATTTTTCCCGCAGGAAGGCCTTCCACATCCTTCAAAGACACGCCGCCCGCTCCATTGGGGTTCTCGGCGCCATGTTGATGGCGTTCTATTTCGCGTGGCTGTGGGTGTCCTGGATCATCTATGAAAATTACTTCGGCGCCGCGCTGCCGACGTCGGTTGTGGATTTCGCCTTCCAGGTCTTCACCACCCCCGCCGGCTGGTCGCTGATGACGGTTGGCAGCGGCGTCGGCCTGGTGTTCGCCATCGTCGTGTTGGCCCTCAGCGTGATATCGTTTCCGATGATTATCGACCGGGACGTCGGCGTCGGGATGGCGATTCAAACATCGATCAGGGCGGTCATCGCCAATCCGGTAACGATGACGGCGTGGGGCCTCATCGTCGCCTATGCCCTGTTGATCGGCTCGCTGCCGTTTTTCGTCGGCTTGGCGGTCGTGTTGCCCGTTCTGGGGCATGCGACCTGGCACCTGTACCGCAAGGTCGTGGAGTACTGACGACTCGATTTATGGCCAATTTTATACTAGCCATATTGGGCACACTGGGTCATAAACCGGACCGTGGGATGGCATAATCGGTGATCGGCAAAAAGTCGGCGGGGAACCAAAACAGAAAAATATCTAAAAACAGGAAAATCAAGCGTCACCGGAATGGGGAAAGGCGAATTTTCCTTAATTATTTTTCCATATAAAAGCAAGGGTGCCCCTTGCCCGGACATGCTGGTTTGAGCATAGTTGCCGTGATTTTAACGGCAATCCGTGTGTGATCGCCAAACGGTTCGATTTGCGGATGTTGGCCGCACCGATTCAAACCTGGAAATCGAGTCGCCGAGTTATAATTTAAACGCCGATTAAGTTTAATTTTTTGGATTTTATGGTTTTTAACAGGCAGGGAACTTAAACGAATGTTCGTTCCAATTATGCTGCTCCTGGTGGGCCTTGGCACGGTGGTTTTCCACTTTATCAGCCCGTGGTGGTGGACCCCCATTGCCTCGAACTGGGGTTACATCGACGACACCATCATCCTCACCTTCTGGGTCACCGGGGTAGTTTTCGTCGGCGTCATTCTGTTTATGGCCTATTGTACGTACCGCTACCGCTACAAGGAGGGGAAAAAGGCCGAATACGAGCCCGAAAACCCGAAGCTGGAATGGTGGCTGACCATTTTGACCTCGATCGGCGTCGCCCTGATGCTGGCGCCGGGCCTGTGGGTGTGGAACGATTTCGTCACCGTCCCCGAGGAAGCGGGGGAGTTCGAGGTCCTTGCCAAGCAATGGGAATGGACCTACCGTTTCCCCGGCAAGGACGGGAAACTGGGCACCTCGGAACCCAAATACATGAATGATAAGAACCCGTTCGGCATTAATCCGAAGGACAATAACGGCCGCGACGACATCCTGATCGATGACAGCGAGGTACACCTGCCGATCAACAAGCCGGTCAAAGTGCTGCTGCGCTCCACCGACGTCCTGCACGACTTCTACGTTCCCCAGTTCCGGGCCAAGATGGATATTGTGCCCGGCTCGGTCACCTTCTTCTGGTTCACGCCCACCAAAATCGGGGAATTCGACGCTCTGTGCTTTGAATTATGCGGCGTCGGCCATCATGCCATGCGCGGCACGGTCGTCGTCGATTCCGAAAAGGACTTCCAGGCCTGGCTGAACGAGCAGCCGACGTTCGCGCAATCGCTGGCCGAAGCCGATGGCGATTCCGAAAAAAATTCGAATCGGATCTTCAGCGAGGCCTCCTCCCCGGACCGGGGGATCGCCCAATGAGACCCGGCTTCTATCCACTGGAGCTTAACGAGATGACAGCGAAGAGGATATTCTAATGGCATATGTCGCCCCTGCCGAAGCTGAACAAATCCCGGCCGCCGAAGTCGAGGACGTAGAGCTTTACCACGCCAAAAGCTGGATCACGAAGTACGTCTTTAGCCAGGACGCCAAGGTCATCGCCATCCAGTACTCGACAACGGCGATCGCCATCGGGCTGGTCGGCCTGGTGCTGTCGTGGTTGATGCGCCTACAACTGGGGTTTCCCGAGGTCTTCGACTTCATCGAGCCCAGCGACTATTACCAGTTCATCACCGTGCACGGCATGATCATGGTCATCTACCTGCTGACGGCCTTGTTCCTGGGCGGCTTCGGCAACTACCTGATCCCGCTGATGGTCGGCGCCCGGGACATGGTTTTCCCCTATGTGAACATGCTCAGCTACTGGATCTATCTGGGGGCGGTGCTTCTCCTGATCACCAGCTTCTTCGTTCCCGGCGGCGCCACCGGTGCCGGATGGACGCTGTATCCGCCACAGGCGATCCTGTCCGGCACCCCGGGCTCGGAAGGGGGAATTATCCTGATGCTGGTCTCGCTCGCTTTATTCATCATCGGCTTCACCATGGGTGGGTTGAATTATGTGGTGACGGTGCTTCAGGCACGCACCCGGGGGATGACGTTGATGCGCCTGCCGTTGACCATCTGGGGCATTTTCACCGCCACCGTGCTGGCCTTGCTGGCCTTCCCGGCGTTGTTCGTCGGCGCCGTGATGATGACCTTCGACAAGCTCCTGGGCACCAGCTTCTTCATGCCGGCCATCGTCGAGATGGGGGAATACCTCGACTACGGCGGCGGCAGCCCGCTGTTGTTCCAACACCTGTTCTGGTTCTTCGGCCACCCGGAAGTCTACATCGTCGCCCTGCCGGCCTTCGGCATCGTTTCCGACCTCATCAGCGTCCATTCCCGGCGCCACATCTTCGGCTATCGGATGATGGTGTGGGCGATCGTCGGCATCGGCGCGCTCAGCTTCTTCGTCTGGGCGCACCACATGTACGTCAGCGGCATGAACCCGTGGTTCGGGTTCTTTTTCGCTACCACCACCCTGATCATCGCCGTGCCGACGGCGATCAAGGTCTACAACTGGACGCTGACGCTGTGGAAGGGCAACATCCAGTTCACGCTGCCGATGCTGTTCGCGCTGGCCTTCATCGTCACCTTCGTCAACGGCGGCATCACCGGTTTGTTCCTCGGCAATGTGGTCGTCGACGTGCCGCTGTCGGACACCATGTTCGTGGTCGCGCACTTCCACATGGTGATGGGGGTGGCGCCGATCCTCGTGGTCTTCGGCGGCATATACCACTGGTATCCCCTGATTACCGGGCGGATGCTGCACGAAGGGATGGGCCAGTTCCATTTCTGGGTCACCTTCATCGGCGCCTACACGATTTTCTTGCCCCTTCACTATCTCGGCTTCCTGGGCGTGCCGCGCCGGTATTTTGAAATGGGAGAGACCAACTT
>PTLK01000202.1 GCA_002938075.1 Alphaproteobacteria bacterium MarineAlpha3_Bin3 | reverse complement strand
TGGGTCGAGGGCGACGCCGAAAAACTGCCCCTGGCCGACGCCTCGAAAGATGCCTACACCACCGCCTTTTGCATTCGCAACGTCACCCGCATCGACAAGACGCTCGAGGAAGCCCACCGCGTGCTCAAGCCCGGCGGCCGGTTCCTGTGCCTGGAATTCAGCCAAGTGGCGCTGCCGCTTCTGGGTAAGCTGTACGAAGCCTATTCCTTCAAGGTGTTGCCGTTTCTAGGCGCCAGGGTGGCCGGCGACAAGGACGCCTACCAATACCTGGCCGAAAGCATCCGCCGGTTCCCGGCCCAGGAACCGTTCGCCCGGATGATCGCCGAGGCGGGCCTGGGTCAGGTCAAGGTACGCAATCTTTCCGGCGGCATCGTCGCCCTGCATTCAGCGTGGCGGGTCTGAGCCGGTGATCCGGTCGCTGCGAAATATCTGGAGACTGCTCAGGGTGGCGCGCATCCTGGCCCGTCACGACGCCTTGTTCCCCCTGGAAGAGCTCGACATTGCCCCTGGCGTGGCGGCCCTGGCGCGGATGCTGGCGGGCCCGCCAAAGGCGGCCGAGAACGGCAAAGAAGCGGCAGGAAGGCCAGAGGGAAGAAAAGGGCAGCGGCTGGCCCGGGCCCTCAACGAAGCAGGGCCGAGTTTTATCAAGCTTGGCCAGGCGCTGGCCACCCGTTCCGATCTTTTGGGCGAGGAACTTGCGGCCGATCTGTCGGATTTGCAGGACCGCCTGCCGCCGTTTCCCACCTCGGAAGCCCGGGCCATCATCGAGCGCGAATTCGGAGAGCCCCTGGAAAACCTTTTTTCCCGCTTCGACGACGCCCCGGTGGCCGCCGCCTCTATCGCCCAGGTCCATTTTGCCATCACCCCGGAAGGCCAAGAGGTGGCGGTAAAGATCCTGCGGCCGGGCATCGAAGAGGCCTTCAAACGCGACCTCGACCTGATGCGCTGGGTGGCCGGGCTTTTAGAGACGACCCGGCCGGAACTCCGGCGCCTGAAGCCCCTTCAATGCGTCGACACGCTCTCCGAAACGGTGGAACTGGAAATGGACCTCCGTTTCGAGGCCGCCGCGGCGGCCGAGATCGGCGACAACTTCGAAGGAGACGATGATTTCCGGGTGCCCGAGGTGGATTGGGGGCGCACCGGACGCCGGGTGCTGACGACGGCCCGGCTTTCCGGCATCCCGCTGGATGAACGCGACGCCATTATCGAGGCCGGACACGACCCCGTAGCGGTGCTGGAAAAGGCCTCCAACGCGACCTTTAAACAGGTCTTCCGCGACGGTTTTTTCCATGCCGACGTCCATCCGGGCAACCTGTTCGTCATGGAGGACGGCGCCATCGGCGCCGTCGATTTCGGGATCATGGGAAGGCTCGACCTGAAAACGCGGCGCTGGCTGGGTGAAATACTGCTGGCATTTCTGACCCGTGACTACCGCCGCGCCGCGGAAGTGCACTTCGAGGCCGGCTTAGTGCCCCCGGACCGGTCCGTAGATGCCTTTGCCCAGGCCTGCCGCTCCATCGCCGAGCCGATCCTGGATAAGCCGCAGAACGAAATCTCCATCGCCCGGCTTCTGGGACAACTGTTCCAGATCACCGAAACCTTCCAGATGGAGACCCAGCCGCAGCTCCTGTTGCTGCAGAAAACGATGCTGGTCGCCGAAGGAACCGGGCGAAAGCTGGCACCGGAAGCCAACATGTGGTTCCTGGCCCGGCCCATGATCGAGGATTGGATGAAGGAAAACCTCGGCCCCGAGGCCCGCATCCGAGACACCGTCAGCTCCATCGCCGAGGCCGTCGACCGCCTGCCCCGGATGCTTGACGACATCGAGGAAAGCGCCGCCATGCTGTCCAGCGGCAGGCTCCGCCTACACCCGGAAACCGTCAACGCGCTGAAACGGGAATCGGGCCCGAACCGTGGCTTGTCGACGGTCTGGCTGGCCGTTGCGGTGCTGGTGGTGGTGTTGGCCGTGGTCAAATTCAGCTGATCGGAAAACGAAGGGTTGCGCCGTCTTTGGCACGGGACTATCTTAATAACACCTTTTTTCCGTTAAATAATTTAAAACTCCACAAGGCATGGAGGTAAAATGCTTGAGGGTAAAAGAATTCTGTTGATCGTCTCGGGTGGGATCGCCGCTTATAAGGGCCCCGACTTGGTACGCCGGCTTCGCCAACGGGGCGCCACCGTGCGCTGCGTGTTGACTGCGGGCAGCGCCGAATTCGTCACCGCGCTGACCCTCGGCGCGGTCAGCGAAGACAAGGTGTTCCAGGACTTGTTCTCGCTCACCGACGAAGAAGAAATGGGCCATATCCGCCTGTCCCGCGAGGCCGACTTGGTGCTGGTGGCGCCGGCGACGGCCAACATCCTGGCCAAGATGGCGGCCGGGATCGCCGACGATCTTGCGACGACGGCGTTGATGGCCACCGACAAGCCGATCCTGGTGGCGCCGGCGATGAACGTCCGCATGTGGGAAAACCCGGCGACCCAGGAAAACCTGGCAACGCTGGAAAAAAGAGGCATCGGTTTCATCGGCCCCGAGGAAGGCGACATGGCCTGCGGCGAATGGGGCCTGGGCCGGATGTCGGAACCGGATCAAATCGCCGCCGCCGTCGAGGATTTTTTCCGCCAGGGCCTGCCTTTGAGCGGCCAGCGGGCGCTGGTGACCAGTGGGCCGACCCATGAAGCCATCGATCCGGTCCGTTACCTGGCCAATCGTTCCTCGGGCAAGCAGGGCCACGCCATCGCCGGCGCCCTGGCCCGGCTGGGTTCGCAAACGACCCTCATCTCCGGGCCCAGCCACCAGCCGGACCCGTCCGGCGTCGAGGTGGTGAAGGTCTTAACCGCCCGCCAGATGCTGGCAGCCTGCGAACAGGCGCTACCGGTCGACATCGCCGTCCTGGCGGCGGCGGTCACCGACTGGCGGGCGGAAACGGTAGCTAAGGAAAAGATTAAGAAAACGGGCCCGAAAAAGGCCCCCAAACTGGCTCTGGTGGAAAACCCCGATATCCTGGCGACGCTCAGCGCCAAAGGCAACCTGAGGCCGCGCCTGGTGGTCGGTTTCGCCGCCGAAACCGACGACGTCATCGCCAATGCGACGAAAAAGCGTGCGGCCAAAGGTTGCGACTGGATGGTCGCCAACGACGTGTCGCCGGAAACTGGCACCTTCGCGGGCGATACCAACACCGTGCATTTGATCACCGAGGCCGGGGTCGAGGACTGGCCGACCCTGTCCAAGACCGCCGTCGCCGAGCGCCTGGCGCAAAAGGTCGCCGACGTCCTCGCGGCGGCGTCATAGGGCTTCGCCATGAGCACCAACTTGGCCCTCGACGTGCATGGCGTTTCCGTCGCCATTCAACGCCTCCCCCACGGGGCGGACCTGACCCTGCCGGCCCCGGCCACCGACTTCAGCGCCGGCGTCGACCTGGTGGCCGCGGTAACCGACCCGGTGGTCCTGGAACCGGGCCGCCGGGCCTTGATTCCGACGGGCATCGCCATTCAGCTTCCTGGCGGTTTCGAGGCCCAGGTGCGGCCGCGCTCGGGCTTGGCGGTAAAGCACGGGGTAACGATCCTCAACAGCCCCGGCACTATCGATGCCGATTACCGCGGCGAAATCGGCGTCATTCTGATCAATCACGGCGACCAACCCTTCACCGTCACCCGCGGCATGCGCATTGCCCAAATGGTCGTCCAGCCGGTCATCGGCGCCCAGTGGCGCGAAGTCGAC
>PTLK01000201.1 GCA_002938075.1 Alphaproteobacteria bacterium MarineAlpha3_Bin3 | reverse complement strand
TGCAAGGACGAAAAGGGACGCCTCAGGGTCGCCGCGGCCACCGGCATCAGCGACGACGGCGTCGCCCGGGCCGAGGCGCTGCTCGATGCCGGCATCGACGTCATCATCGTCGACACCGCGCACGGCCATTCGACCGCCGTCCTGGAGGCGGTGGAAAAGATCAAGAAGCTTTCCAACTATGTCCAGGTGGTCGGCGGCAACGTCGCCACCGCCGACGGCGCCAGGGCGCTGATCGACGCCGGCGCTGATTGCGTCAAAGTCGGCATCGGGCCCGGCACCATCTGCACGACGCGCATGGTCGCCGGCGTCGGCATGCCGCAGTTCTCGGCCATCGTCGAGACGGCGCAAGCGTGCCGGAAGGCCGACATCCCGTTCATCGCCGACGGCGGCATCAAGTATTCCGGCGACCTGGCCAAGGCCATCGCGGCGGGCGCCGAAAGCTGCATGATCGGGTCCCTGTTCGCCGGCACCGACGAAAGCCCGGGCGAGGTGTTCCTGTTCCAGGGCCGGTCGTACAAATCCTATCGCGGCATGGGCTCCCTCGGCGCCATGGCCCGGGGGTCGGCCGACCGGTACTTCCAGGAAGAGGTATCCGACAGTCTCAATTTCGTCCCCGAAGGCGTCGAAGGCCGAGTCCCCTACAAGGGGCCGGCCGCCAACATCATCCACCAGCTCGTCGGCGGGCTGCGCGCCGCCATGGGCTATACCGGCAACGCCACCATCACCGAGTTGCAGGACAACGCCCAATTCCGCCGCACCACGGCGGCGGGGCTGCGCGAAAGCCATGTCCACGACATCACCATCACCCGCGAGGCGCCCAATTACCGGACCGAAAGCTGACTTGACTTCCCCGGGGGCCTTGCCGGGAACTGGGGCAGGACCAAGCAAATGACCCCGGGTGCGCGCATGGAAGCGGCGATCGAGCTGCTCGGGCTGATCTGGGCCGGCAACGATCCGGCCGACCGCGTCGGCGACGAATATTTCCGCAAGCGCCGCTACGCCGGGTCCGGCGACCGCCGCGCTGTCAATGAGCGGGTCTACGCCATCCTCCGCCACCGGGCGCGGCTCGACTGGTGGATCGAACGCACCGGCCTCGGCGCTGGGCCCGGCCCGCGGACCCGCGTCATCGCCGAGCTGGCGCTGGAGGACAAGTCGTCGCCGCAGGAAACGGCGAGGATTTTTTCCGGCGCCACCCATTGCCCCGAGCCGTTGACGGCGTTCGAGAACGAACTGGCCGGGGCGCTCTACGGTCGGCCCCTCAATCATGCTGACATGCCGATGCCGGTGATGCTCGAATACCCGGAATGGATGGACCGGTCGTTTTCGGCCCTGTGGCCCGAGCGCCTGGCCGAGGAAATGTCGGCCCTCAACCAGCAAGCGCCCGTGGACCTTCGCGTCAACATGCTGAAGACGACGCCGGAAGCGGCCCTCTCATCTCTCGGCGGCGATTACCTGGAGGCCGAGCCGACGCCGCTCAGTCCCATCGGGCTCAGGCTGACAGCCAAGGCGCGGCTCGCCGGCACCCATGCCTTCAAGAAGGGCTGGATCGAGGTCCAGGACGAGGGCTCGCAACTGATTTCGCTTCTTTGCGGCGCCCGGCCGGGGATGAATGTGATCGATTTCTGCGCCGGCGGCGGCGGCAAGGCGCTGGCGCTCGCGGCGTCCATGGGCGCCGACGGTAAAATCCTCGGCACACTGACCGCCTGCGACATCTCCGGCTACCGGCTGGAGCGCATGATCCCGCGCCTGCAAAGGGCCGGCGCCGAACAGGTGCAGACCCGGATCGTCGCCGCACGCAACGACGAATGGGTGGCCGCCAACGCCGGTCTTTCGGACCGGGTGCTGGCCGACGTGCCGTGCACCGGCACCGGCGCCTGGCGCCGCGACCCCAACGCCAAGTGGCGCTTCACCCTGGACGACCTGGACGACCTACTAGCCTTGCAGCAGCGCATCCTCGGCATGGCGCGGATTCTGGTCAAACCCGGCGGCAGGCTGATCTACGCCACCTGTTCGCTTTTGCAGGAGGAGAACGAGCGCCAATTGGCGTGGTTTCTGGAAAACCACGTGGATTTCCAGGCCCTGCCCATCGACGAGGTGTGGGCTGAAACGGTCGGCGGACCGCCGCCGGTGGGGCCGTGTCTCAGGCTCAGCCCCGCCTCGACGGGGACCGACGGCTTCTTCTGCGCGGTGATGGAAAGGCGCTGAGCCGCTGAGCCGTCGTTTTATTACTTTTTTCGGCCTTCGGAGGCCACTTTATCTTTCCCAATCGATGATTTTTACCGGTTTTCCCCCCATAAAGCCCCGAAAAGCTTGCGTTTTTCAGTTAGTTACACTATATATCGCCTTGAATACCGATTGACCTTGGTCATCTAGTTAGCTGAATAGTCGTTTAGGGCATATATTTCCATAAACTCCGGCTTCGCTAACGCGCCTCCAAAAGGGGCTTGGTGCTGTTTTTCGGACCGGAGAAAGAAACCACACCCGAACGTCTTTGATGAGGGAGTACCCCATGGCCAGCCGCCGCAACGACAACAAAAAACCGCAATCCGACCGTCTGAACGAGCGCAAGAAGCGCCCGTGCCTGATGTGCAACAAGCCTTTTACGTCTGAACATTTCGGTCAGCGCGTTTGTCCCACCTGTAAGGGGACGGCGGCCTGGCGTTCGGGCGGCGAAGCCGCTTAAGGGAAGATTTTGGCTGGAATGTTGGAACGAACGATGGAGCAGACGATGAAAAAAAGCAAAAAGATACAGTTCGATTCCGGCCGCGCCCAGAAAAAGATGGAAAAAGCCTTCAAGCAGATGGCCGCCAAGAAGGCCAAGCAAGCGAAGGAAAAGGCCAGGCGCGAGGAAGAACAGATACCCGTCTGAGCCTCCTTATCAGCCGCTTTCGGCCTTTTTTCCGTTCCATTATCCCTGTTTCGGCAGTGACGCCTCTTTTTCGAAGGCGTTTTTTCCTTGTCGGCGCCAAGCAGCGCCCCATAACGGATTTCCGGGGGACACCCCGGCCTCACGGCCTCCCCCGGGCGAACCGCCGGCGTTTACCTTTTCGAAACGTGACCGGGTGACAATGGCTGCTTCGGACAGGAGAAGTCTTATGCCAACGGCGGTGAAAAAAACCCGCGAACAGGACCATCCCCTGGAAGGTCCGCATCCGACCGATTAGGACGGAACCCCGCGGCACTCTCCCTGGCGGCGCGCGGCCCGCCTACGGCAGGCCCCGGCGCTTGCCCTGTTTTTCCACATACCGCTGGTGGTATTCCTCGGCGCGCCAGAAATCGGACGCCGGCGAGATTTGGGTGACGATTTTATCGTCCCCGGGGTTTCCGTCCCCTTTCCCGCTCAACTGCAACGCCTGCAGCGATTCGCCGGCCTGTTTTTCCTGTTCCGGTGAATGGAAGAAGATAACGGAGCGGTATTGGGTGCCCACGTCCCAGCCCTGGCGGTTGAGCTGCGTCGGGTCGTGGCAGGCCCAGAACACCTCCAACAGACGGTCATAGCCGACGCGCTGGGGATCAAAGGTCACCTCGACGACCTCGGCGTGGCCGGTCCGGCCGGTGCACACGTTCTCGTAGGTCGGGTTGCGGGTGGTGCCGCCGGCATAGCCCACGGCCGCGTCGGTGACCCCGTCGATGCGCCGGAACGCCGCCTCCACCCCCCAGAAGCATCCGGCCCCGAATGTCGCCTTTTCCATCGCCCTAAACCCATGGATTGTTAATTAAACCCAAGGATCAATGATAAAGCATGGAGGCCG
>PTLK01000200.1 GCA_002938075.1 Alphaproteobacteria bacterium MarineAlpha3_Bin3 | reverse complement strand
GAAATGCCGGTGGTTACGCCCTCGCCGGCCTCGATGGAAACCGTGAACGCGGTTTCGTGGCGCGAGCGGTTGTGCCGCGCCATCATCGGCAGGTCGAGTTTCCTAAGCCGATCGGCGGAAAGCGCCAAGCAGATCAGCCCGCGGCCGTGCTTGGCCATGAAGTTGATGGCCTCCGGCGTCGCCATTTGCGCCGGCACCACCAGGTCGCCCTCGTTCTCGCGCTCTTCGTCGTCGACCAGGATGAACATGCGGCCGTTGCGGGCGTCGTCGAGGATTTCATCCATCGAGGACAGGTTTTCAAGATACGACAACGGCTTATTTCCCTTCCAAAAGCCGCGCAACATAGCGTGCGAGCATGTCGATTTCCAGGTTCACGCGATCACCGGGTTTGAGCGCCCCCAGGGTAGTCGTCTGAAGGGTATGGGGAATGACGTTGACTCCGAAGCGGTTGTCCTCGACCTCGTTGACGGTCAACGACACGCCGTCGACGGCCACCGACCCCTTGGCCGCGATCATCCGGTGCAATCCGTCCGGGCTGTCGGGGGCTTCGAAGACGATGCGCCGGGACTCCCCCTCCTCGGTGACACCGACGACCGTGGCGATGCCGTCGATGTGGCCTGACACCATATGGCCGCCCAGTTCGTCGCCGAATTTGAGGGTGCGTTCAAAATTGACCGGGGAGCCCTGGCCCCATTCGCCGACGGTGGTGCGCGCAAGGGTTTCGGCGGAAACGTCGGCGGCGAACCACTTCTCGCCCTTGTCGATGACGGTCAAACAGACGCCCGAGCAGCAGACCGAGGCCCCGGTGCCGATGGCAACCGTATCGAATCCGGTCGAGAACTCGAAACGGCTGTCGCCGGAAGCCTCGATCGACCGGACTGTGCCCAAATCGGTGATGATGCCGCTGAACATGATCCCGTTTCCGTCCCTCAGGTGGCGCGGTGGTAGGTTTCGAGCACGTCGGCGCCGGCATCGAAGATGGAATCGCGGGTAAAGGTCGGCGCCTCGGCGATGCCGTCGATGCCGAAGGCGGCGATCGCGCCCCGTCCGTCGCTGCCGATCAGTTTCGGCGAGCGGAACCAGGCCAGGCGGTCGATCAGGTCGGCCTTGACCAGGGCCGCGGCCAACTCGCCGCCGCTTTCGACCAGCACCCGGGTCAGGCCGCGGCGGCCAAACTCGGCCACCAGCCAGTCGAGATCGGGCCGTCCGTCGGCGCCGGTTTCGGCCTCGATGACCTCGACGCCTTTGTCTTCCAGGGCCTTGCGTTTGGCCCCGGCGGACCCGGCAGTGGTGACCACCCAAGTGGTCACCTGGTTCGCCGTTTTCGCCAGCCGGCTATCGGCCGGCAACCGCAGGCGGCTGTCGGCAACGATGCGCAGCGGGGAGCGGTCTTTCAGTCCCGGCAGTTGGCAGGTTAGCGCCGGTTCGTCGGCCAGCGCCGTGCCGATGCCGATCATGATGGCGTCGTGATCGGCGCGAAGCCCGTGCGCGAAGGCCCGGGCCGGGGCGCCGGTGATCCATTTGCTTTGGCCTTTCGCGGTGGCGACGCGGCCGTCCAGGGTGGTCGCCGTTTTCAGGGTAATCAGCGGCCGCCCCTGGGTGACGCGCATCAGATAGCCGGCGTTGAGGGTGCGGGCCTCGTCTTCGCAAATGCCGACGGAAACTTTGATCCCGGCGTCCTCGAGGCGCTTGATGCCGGCGCCCGAGACCCGGGGGTCGGGGTCTTCGAGGGCGATGACGGCGGCGCCGATGCCGGTCTCGATCAAGGCTTGCGCGCAGGGCCCGGTCTGGCCCTGATGATTGCACGGTTCCAGCGTCACGTAGGCGGTAGCGCCCTTGGCCAGGCCGCCGGCCCGGTGCACGGCCTCGGTTTCGGCGTGCGGGCGGCCGCCGGGTTGGGTCCAGCCGCGGCCGACGACGCGGTGGCCCAAATCCCGGCGCACCAAAACGCAGCCGACCGCCGGGTTCGGCCAGACGATCCCCAGCCCCCGGCGGGCCAGCGACAACGCCGCCAGCATGATCGTGGCGTCTCGGTGGGTCGAAGGGGTATCGTCGGTATGGTTAGTCGTCTTGTTCACTGCCCAGATTGCCTATAAAGGCCTCGAAATCCTTGGCCTCTCGGAAATTGCGGTAAACCGAGGCAAATCGGACAAAAGCGACCTGGTCAAGCTCGGCAAGGTGCTCCATGACCATCTCGCCGATGACTTTGGTCGGAATTTCGCTCTCGCCCAGGGTTTCGAGGCGACGTTGGATGCTGTTGACGATGCGCTCCATGCGGTCTTCTTCGACCGGCCGCTTGCGCAACGCGATCTGTAGCGACCGCAGAAGCTTGTCGCGTTCGAAGAGTACTTTTTCGCCGTCGCTCTTGACCACCGACAGTTCGCGGAGCTGCACACGCTCAAAGGTCGTGAAACGCGACGAACATTCCGGACACAGGCGCCGCCGGCGGATGGTGGCGCTTTCCTCCGTCGGACGGGAATCTTTCACCTGGGTATCGTTATGACCGCAAAAAGGACAACGCATGGGTCCTGCTCCTCCCCTCAAAGGGTCCCCTTTAGGGACGTCAATTTCCATAAACGGCCGCCGGGCCTTGCCGGCGGGGTTTGGGTGTAATGTTTCAGGCCTTTCCGTAAATCGGGAACTTCTTGCATAGCGCCTCGACCTGTTCGCGGGCGTAGGCCTCGGCGGCGCCGTTGTCTTCGGGATTGGCCGCCAACCCATCGAGAACGTCGCTGATCAGGTTGCCGACCTGCTTGAACTCCTCGGTCTTGAAGCCCCGCGTGGTCGCCGCCGGGGTGCCAAGACGGACGCCCGACGTGACCATCGGTTTTTCCGGGTCGAAGGGAATGCCGTTTTTGTTGCAGGTCATGCAGGCGCGCTCGAGGCTGGCTTCGGCGTCGCGCCCGGTGAGCCCCTTCGGCCTCAGGTCGACAAGCATCAAGTGGGTGTCGGTGCCCCCCGAAACGATGTCCAAGCCACGTTCGATCAGCACCTCGGCCAACACCTTGGCGTTGTCGACGACGGCCTGGGAATATTCCTTGAAGGCGGGTTGCAGGGCCTCGCCGAAGGCCACCGCCTTGGCGGCGATGACATGCATAAGCGGGCCGCCCTGAAGCCCCGGGAACACGGCCGAATTAATCTTTTTGGCGAAGTCCTCGTTGTCGGTGAGAATCATTCCGCCGCGGGGACCGCGCAGGGTCTTGTGGGTGGTCGTCGTGGTGACGTCGGCAATCGGCACCGGGCTTGGGTGGATGGCGGTGGCGACGAGACCGGCGATGTGCGCCATATCGACCAACAGCAAGGCGCCGACCTTGTCGGCGATGGCGCGGAAGCGTTCGAAATCGATGATCCGGGGATAGGCCGAGCCGCCGGCGATGATTAGTTTCGGTTGGTGCTCCTCGGCCAGGCTTTCGACCTCGTCGAAATCGATCAGCGCGTCTTCCTCGCGCACCCCGTACTGGACGGCGTTGAACCATTTCCCCGATAGGGCCGCCGGCGCGCCGTGGGTTAGGTGCCCACCGGCGGCCAACGACAGCCCCATAATGGTATCGCCGGGCTCCAGCAGGGCCATCATCACGGCGCCATTGGCCTGGGCCCCGGAATGGGGCTGGACGTTGACGAAGGAGCAGCCGAAAAGCGCCTTCCCCCTTTCGATGGCCAGGGTCTCGGCGACATCGACGAATTCACAGCCGCCGTAATAGCGCCGTCCGGAGTAGCCCTCAGCGTACTTGTTGGTCATGACGCCGCCCTGGGCCTCCATGACGGCGCGCGAGACGATGTTTTCCGA
>PTLK01000020.1 GCA_002938075.1 Alphaproteobacteria bacterium MarineAlpha3_Bin3 | reverse complement strand
AATCTCAGATCAAGTGCAACACCTGAGGTTTTCGAGGAATGCCTCGGCAGGTGTTTTGTCGCCGAGGCATTTTCTCGGTGTCGAGTTGACGGCCCAGGTGATTTCGCTGATGTCGTGGCCCGTGCCGTGATAGTCGCTGGCATCCAGTTAAATCGACGCCGCCCCGATCATAGAAAAAGCGACCGGTTGGAGCCGTTTTCGGCTCCCTCTACAGCGAGCGCAGCTTCGGATCGAGGACGTCGCGCAAGGCGTCGCCGAACAGGTTGAAGCCGAACACGGCGAGGCTGATGGCGATGCCGGGCCAGATCGCCATCCATGGTGCGCTTTCGGCGTATTCCTCGGCGCCGCCCTGCAGCATCAGGCCCCAGGCCGGCGTCGGCTCCTGGACGCCCAAGCCTAAGTAACTCAACGACGCCTCCAGCAGGATGGCATGGCCGACGAAAGTCGAGAGCATGATCAGGAACGGCGCCATGACGTTGGGCACCATATGGCGGAGGATAATCCGGGCATGGCCGAAGCCCAGCGCGCGGGCCGCATCCACATAGGGGATCTCGCGGATGGCCAGCGCGTTGGAGCGCACCACCCGCGCGCACTGCGGGATGAACGGAATGGTGATGGCGATGATGACGTTTTCCAGTCCGGGTCCGAAAATGGAAACGATGGCCAGCGCCATGATGATCAACGGGAAGGCCAGGAATACGTCCATGACGCGCTGAAATAAAAGATCGAAAGTGCCGCCGAAATAGGCGCTGGCGACGCCCAGGACCAAGCCGGCGGAGGCGCCCATGAAGGCGGCGGAGAAACCGACTAACAGCGCCGTCCTGGCCCCGAAGATGATCCGGGTCAGAACATCGCGGCCGAATTGATCGGTGCCCAGGAAAAACTGGTCGCCGGGCGGCGTCAGCATAACCTCAAAGGCGTTCAATTCCGGATCATAGACGGTCACGAATTCAGCGAACGCCGACAGCAGGAGCATGATGACGACGATGCCGAACCCGAAGGCGCCAAGCGGTTGCCTGCGGGCGAGCTTGGCAACGACTTGCGGCCAGGGTTTTTTCTCTACCAGCTCCTCGAATTCGGTTTCGGCGTCGATTTCGGCGATGGTGCCCAATGTTTTTGCCTTGTCAATGAAATAGCCGATGGCGGATGCTAGAGACCAAAATAAGGGTTGCGGTCACAACCTTCAAACCAGTCTTTGTCCTGATTAATTATCCTTTATCCTCGAACCGGTCCCACAGCCAACGAGCCGTCTTCAGGGCCTTCGCGTCCTCTCCCCGGCGGCCGATCACCTGGACGCCGATGGGCATGCCGTCGGCGCCTTTGAGCAACGGCACCGAAACCGAGGGCACACCCAAAAGCGTCCACATGCCGTTGAAAACATGGTTGCCGGTGAAGCCAAGACCCACGGGCGCCTGTCCGGTCGCCGACGGAGCGAGCAGGGCATCATAGTGGTCGAACAGCCGGTCCAGCGCCTGGGCCTGCGCTTCGGCCCGGCCCAGCGCCCGGATGTAATCGGCCGACGCGATGGCGTTGCCGGCATCCACCCGTTCCATGGTTTCCTTGCGCATCTTGTCCGGCGCCTTTTCCGCCACTTCGCCCAGGTTGGCAGCGACGTTGGCATGAATGACGGTCCTGTGGGTGGAAACGATATCGGCGAAAACGCCTTCCAGTTCGACCTCCCGAACCACATCGCCGAGGCCGGCGATATATTCCTCCAGGGCCTTGGCCATGTCGTCCTCGGCCTCCTCCCAGGCCGGCGTGCGGACGAAGGCAAGACGGGGCGGATTGGCCGGCTTTTCTTCCAGCGCCGCCACCAGCTCCTGGCCCGGGGACGAACGCATGTCCCAGTCCCCGGGGTCGTGGGCCATCAGCGCGTCGGCCAAGAGGGCGAGGTCTTCGACCTCGCGGCCATAGACGCCGATGGTATCCAGCCGCCGGGCGAGCATGCTTATGCCGCACCGGGGGATGGACCCGAAGGTCGGCTTGTAGCCGAAAACGCCGCAAAAGGACGCCGGACGGATCATCGAGCCGCCGGTCTGGGTGCCGATGGACAGCGGCACCATGTTATCGGCAACCGACGCCGCCGAACCGGAGGAAGAACCGCCGGGGGTGCGTTTCGGATCATGGGGATTGGCCGTCTTTCCCGGCGCCGAGAGCGCCCATTCCGTGGTCACCGTCTTGCCCATGATCACCGCCCCGGCCCGGCGAAGCAGCGCCGCCACCGCCGAATCCTCCAGCGGCTGGCGTCCGGCGTAATATTCGGACCCGCATTCGGTCGGCATGTCGGCGGTATCGAAGATATCCTTGACGCCCACCGGTAGGCCGTGCAGTGGCCCCAGCGCCTCGCCGGCGTCTTTCTTGGCATCCAGCGCCCGGGCCTGGTCAAGGGCCAGGTTTTCGTCCAAGGATGCCCAGGCGCCGACCACGTCTTCGCGTTCGGCGATACGGTCCAGACAGGCCCGGGTCAGTTCCTCGGCGGTGAATTCGCCGGCCTCCATCGCTTTGCGGGCAGCCGTGGCGCTGAGCGCCGAAAGTTGTCGTTCGGGTACGGAAATGATCTGGGACTCCCCTCTTTGTTCTCTATTGTATACAATCTGGCATTGGAGCCGCCAGCCTTCCTTTGTTTGCTCGACCATCTTAGGACAGGCGCGCCCCTGGTGAAACAACGCCGGAACCGCCCATGACGACGGACACCCTTAAACAAGCAGCCCCGAAAAACTCCGGCATCTCGCTCGGTGAATTCGTATTGGAACGGCTTCGCGGAGCCATCCGCGATCGCCGTTATCAGCCGGGACAGCGTATCCGCGAGGCCGAGGTCACCCAGTGGCTGGGCGTCAGCCGGACCCCGGTCCGCGAAGCCTTCCGGCGGTTGCAGGCGGACGGTCTATTGGTGCTAACCCCATGGCGCGGCGCCCAGGTGGTGGAACTGGGCCGCCAACAGGTGGTGGAGCTTTACACCATGCGCCGGGCCCTGGAAGGCACCGCCGCGGGGTTGGCCGCCGAACACGCAAGCGCGGCCGAGGTAGACCTGTTGTTCGGCCTTATTGAGCAGGACCAGGCCGCCCAGGGAGAGCCGGGCCGCTTGGCGGAAATCAACCGGCGTTTCCACGAAGCCATCCACGGGGCGGCCCATAACCGGTATCTGTTGGAAGCCTTGAATGCGCTGGACGATTCTCTGGCGCTTCTCAAATCGACCACCTACGAGGTGCCGGGCCGGGCCGAGGCGGCCCGCCAGGAGCATATCGTGATTGCCGAGGCCATCAGGCGGCGCGACGCCGGCGCCGCCGAACAAGCCGCCAGGGCGCATATCTCGACCGCCGAAGAGGCGCGGCTGAAGCTTCTTTTCGGCGATAATTGACACCAGCCGCCCCCGGCCCTGGAATCTTAGCCGAAATTCAAAAAACGGTTGGCCTTCAATCGTCTCTAAAATCGAGGGAGTCCGGAACGTGTTGGACTTTCCCATCGACCGGGCCCATCGACCGGGACCACATCTTTTTACCTGTCACATTAAGCTTGGCACGGGGCATTCCACGCCCAATATTTATGAGTTGAAGATGAGTTGAAGACCGCTCTACGAAGTCCTGAAAGGAAGTTAAATGCCAACCGGAACGGTTAAGTGGTTTAACCCCATGAAGCGGTTCGGGTTTATCGAACCGGAAGAAGGCGACAAGGATATTTTCGTCCATATGACCGCTGTTGAAGCGGCGGGCCTTTCCGGCCTTTTCGAAGGCCAGAAAGTTCAGTTCGAGTTGTCCGCCGGAGAGGACGGAAGGTCCTCGGCCGTGGACCTCGTGATCCTCGACACCTAGTATCCGCTTCCACCTTAGTCCGCCTTTCGCCTGCCGAGACGGTCCGGCCGGCGGGGTTTAGCGTATGGGCCATACCCAAAGCCGGTCAGGAAGGCATCATGCGGGTTTCAGACTTCGATTTCGACCTGCCCCGACGCTTCATCGCCCAGCGCCCCGCCGCGCCGAGGGATTCGGCGCGCCTTCTGGCCGTCGGCCGGCAATTCCGGGACCTCGGCATCGCCGACCTGCCGGGGCTTCTCAACCCCGGCGACATCATGGTCATCAACGACACCCGGGTGATCCCGGCCCGGCTCATCGGCCGCAGACAACCGAGCGGCGGCAAAATTGAGGTGACGTTGATTAAACCCGGCGGCGAAAACGCTTGGCAAACGCTGGCCCGCCCGGCCCGCAAACTGAATCCTGGCGACCGCATCTTTTTCGCCCCCGGGTTCGATGCCGAGGTCACGGCCCGTGGCGACGGCGGCGAGGTCACGCTCGCCTTGTCGCTTTCCGGAAACGGCCTGATGGCGGCGCTACAAACCCACGGGGTCATGCCGCTGCCGCCCTACATCAAGCGCGGCGATAAAGGCGACCCCCGGGACACCGAGGACTACCAGACGCTTTTTGCCGATAAACCGGGCGCCGTGGTGGCGCCGACGGCGGGGCTGCATTTCACGCCAGCCCTTCTGGAGACGATAAAGGCCGCCGGCGTCGGGGTCGAGCGCCTGACCCTGCATGTCGGGGCCGGCACCTTCCTGCCGGTGAAGGCCGACGACACGGACGACCACCGGATGCATGCCGAATGGGGCGAAATTACCGCCACGACGGCCGCCGCGGTCAATGCCGCCAAGGACCAGGGCGGGCGGGTCATCGCCGTCGGCTCGACGGTATTGAGGCTTTTGGAGGCGGCCGCCGACGGGGACGGCCTTGTCAATCCTTTTTCCGGCGAGACGGACATCTTCATTACGCCCGGTTACCGGTTTAGGATCGTCGATGGCCTGCTTACAAATTTTCACCTGCCGTGCTCGACCCTGTTCATGCTAGTCGCTGCCTTTTCCGGTTTGCAAACCATGAAGGCCGTCTACGAACACGCCAAGGCCGCCGGTTACAGGTTCTATTCCTACGGCGACGCCTGTTTCCTGGAACGCTCAAATCAAGAGGCGGAGAGGACCGGAGGTCCGACAGGGAAACAACAAGAAGTTTCGAAGGGATGAGCGTCCTCGATTTTGAAATTCTCAACTCCGACGGCCGGGCCAGGACCGGCAGCCTGTTGACGGCGCATGGGGCCATCGACACGCCGGCGTTCATGCCCGTCGGCACCGCCGCTACGGTCAAGGCGATGACGCCGGACGCGGTCGCCGAAACCGGTGCCCAGTGCATTCTCGCCAACACCTATCACCTGATGCTGCGCCCGGGGCCGGAACGGATTGCCCGATTGGGCGGGCTGCACAAATTCATGAACTGGCCGGGGCCGATCCTGACCGATTCCGGCGGCTTTCAGGTGTGGTCGTTGGCCGAGCTTCGGGAAATGGACGAGGACGGAGTCGAATTCAAGTCCCACCTGGACGGCACCCTGCACCGGTTGAGCCCGGAACGGGCGATGGAAATCCAGCGTCTTCTGGGCGCCGACATCACCATGGTCCTGGATGAATGCACGTCCCTGGACGCCGGCAAGGATGAGGTCGCGAAATCGATGCGGCTTTCCATGCGCTGGGCCGAACGCTGCAAGGCGGCCTATGAGGAACGCCCGGGCCACGGGCTGTTCGGCATCGTCCAGGGCGGCGTCTACGGGGACCTCCGGGCTGAATCCGCTGAAACCCTCGTCGGCTTAGGCCTCGACGGCTATGCGCTGGGCGGGCTATCGGTCGGCGAAGGCCAGGAAGAAATGTTTCGTGTGCTGGATGCCACCGTGCCGCTTCTGCCCACCGCCCTGCCCCGGTATCTGATGGGCGTCGGCAAGCCCGCCGATCTGTTGGGCGCCGTCAAACGCGGCATCGACATGTTCGATTGTGTGCTGCCGACCCGTTCGGGCCGCACCGATCAAGCCTTCGTCCGCGGCAGCACGCTGAACATGCGCAACGCGCGGCACAAGGACGACCCCGGGCCGCTGGACGAAGCCTGTGATTGTCCCACGTGCGGGAGTTACAGCCGCGCTTACCTGCACCACCTGGTGATGGCGAAGGAGATCCTAGGCGCCATGCTGTTGTCGTGGCACAACCTGCATTATTATCAGGACCTGATGGCGGACCTGCGCCGGGCCGTCAACGAAAGCGCCTTGGCTGCCTTCGAGGCGGCGTTCCATGCGGAGCAACAAGAGGCGGGGAGCGGCGTCACCGACCGGCTCGGTACGGATTAATGAGCCGCGACAGGGAGCAGATAAAAGAGGCAGGGAGCGGCGGGTTACGGTTTCGGGGCGCGCCCCCCGAACCAAAAAGCGGAATTTCCCTTGACATAAATTACAATTAATAGTATTTAAATTCTAGTTTTGAGATTAATTTCAATAAAACTAGAAATTCAATGATCCAATGGGCGAAGCGGCTGAAAGAGGCGTTACGGCAATCCGGCTGGACCAAGACCGAATTGTCGCGCCGCTCGGGAGTCAACTACGACAGCCTGAACAAGTATCTCGCCGGCAAGGTCGAACAGCCCCGGGGCGATAGTCTTCCCCGGCTTGCAAGATCCTTGGGCGTCAGCGGTTTGTGGTTACGTGAAGGTGTTGGCCCCAAGGCCGCAGGGAAATCACCCGGAGGAATCGGCGCCGGCAAGGAACCCCTGACCCACCTCGGCGGCCAAGCCCAAATTCCCGAAAGCCCCGACGACGCGGTGCTGGAAACCGTCGCCAACCCGAACCCCGGCGGCGATTACCTGGTCCGTTTCACCTGCCCGGAATTCACCTCGTTGTGCCCGGTCACCGGCCAGCCGGACTTCGCGCACCTGGTCATCGACTATGTTCCCGATGCCCTGATCGTCGAAAGCAAGTCGCTGAAGCTGTTCCTGGCGTCCTGGCGCAACCACGCCGCCTTTCACGAGGATTGCACGACGGCCGTCGCCACCCGGCTGGTGGAGGCCGCCAGCCCGAAGTGGCTCCGCATCGGCGGCTATTGGTACCCGCGCGGCGGTATTCCCATCGACGTCTTTTATCAGACCGGCGAGGCGCCCGAGGGCGTATGGATCCCCGATCAGGGGGTCGCCCCCTACCGTGGCCGCGGGTAGTAACCCGTAAAAAGCGATGCCGGGACGGACAGCCCAGGAATACTTGTCAGGCCGCTTCGAGCGCGCTTTCGAGCGCCGCCGTGATCTCATGGATGCGGATCGGCTTGGTCAGGTAGCGGTGGAACCCGGCCTTGAGTCCCCGTTCGACCTCTTTCGGCTTGGCGTTGGCGGTCAGGGCGATGACCGGAATATCGCGGGTGGCTTCCGATTCCTTTAGGCGATGGAGCGCCTGAAAGCCGTTGATTCCCGGCAGGTTGATATCGAGGATAATGACGTCGGGTTTGTGGACTTCCGCTAACTCCAGGCCCAGTTCCCTGGTATGAGCCGAGACCATGGTGATCCCCGCCATACGGTCGATCAGGGTTTCCATCAGTTTCAGGTTAGCGGGATTGTCCTCCACGTAAAGCATGGTGTGGCCGTCGCCTTTGAAAAAACTTTGGGCTTGAGTGGCCTCTTGGCGGTTTTTTTCACCTCGGCATCGGCTTTAACGGGAAATTCGACCCAAAAGGTGGTGCCCCTTCCAGCGGCGCTATCTACCCAATGCTTCCATCCATCATTTCCACCAGCTGCTTGGTAACCGTCAGCCCGATTCCGGTGCCCTGGATGTCGGAAGCCTCAAGCCCAAGGCGCGAGAACGGCTGGAACAACTGGTCCTGTTTCTCCTTCGGGATACCGGGGCCGGTGTCGGAGATGGAAACGCGGAGCTTTCCCGCCGCCGCCCGGTCCCCGCGGGCGTTTGACCGGGTGAATACAATAATATTCGTAAATTATGTCCACCGCATAACCAGGCTTTAACGGTAAATATCGGTTTATGACGGAATGTGTCGGCCGGGAAACAGGCGGGGGGCGCCACGGAAACGGCAAAGGCCGGTGTTTCAGCCGTCCTCGCCCCGGTAGAGGCACCCGGCGGTGCACGTCTCCCACAGTTTGACTTCGCTCAACCCCGGCAGGGCCGGCTTCAGGCGCGCCCAGATCCAGCGCGTGATAACCTCGCTGGTCGGGTTTTCCAGGCCCTCGATGTCGTTGAGGTAGCGGTGGTCGAGCTCGGCATGGACCGGTTGGCAAGCCGCCTCGATGTCGGCGAAGTCCATGACCCAGCCGGTGTCGGCGTTGACCGGCCCGGCCACGGTGAGGGTGACGCGGAAGGAATGGCCATGCAGGCGGAGGCACTTGTGGCCGTCGGGCACGTTGGGCAGCAGGTGCGCCGCTTCGAAGGTGAACTCGTTGAAGATTTCCATGGCAAAATCTTTAAGGGATGCCGAGGAACTTATGGGTTTGCAGGCTGAGACGCCAGCCGGGATGGGCAAGGCAGTATTCGACCGCCAGGCGGGTGTTTTCTTCCACCACCTCGCCGTCCATAGGCTGCAGCAGGAAATGGCGGAAGTCCAGGTTCTCATACATCTCCGGGGTGGCGCCTTGCTGCGGGTAGACGAGCTTCAATTCGTCACCGCGAAGGAGCGTTAATTCCGTTCCCGCCTTCGGGCTGACGCAGATCCAATCGAGGCCGGGGGAGGCGGAAAGGGTGCCGTTGGTTTCCACCGCGACCTCGAAACCACCGCCGTGAAAGGCGTCGATAAGGTCCTCATCCAACTGCAACAAGGGCTCGCCACCGGTGCAGACGACGAACGGCTGGGTCCCGTCAGCGCCTTTTTCCGGCCACAGCGCCGCCACCACCGCCGCCAAATCCTGGGCCCCTTTGAAGGTGCCGCCGCCGGGGCCGTCGGTGCCGACAAAATCGGTGTCGCAGAAACGGCATTCGGCCGCGCCGCGGTCGGCTTTGCGCCCCGACCACAGGTTACAGCCGGAGAAGCGGCAGAACACCGCCGTCCGGCCGGTGTGCCAGCCTTCGCCTTGCAGCGTCAGATAGATTTCCTTCACCGAATAGGTCATGGCCTTCCATACGCCCACCCACAGGCAGGCTCAAGCCGCATAATCCGTCGGATCGTCGACACCGGCCCCGGCGAAGCCCTTTTTTCTCAGCAGGCAGGCATCGCAGCGCCCGCAATGGCGAAGTCCGTCCCCGGGGTCATAGCAGCTCATGGTGTGGGCGAAATCGACCCCCAATTCGGTGCCGCGGCTGACAATTTCGGCTTTCGTCATCTCTATCAGCGGCGCGTGAATGGTGATTTTGGGCTTATCCTTCCCGGCCGCCTCGACCCCGGCCTTGGTCGCCAAGTTGGCCAGGCCTTCGAAGGCGGCGATGAATTCCGGCCGGCAATCGGGATAGCCTGAATAATCGAGCGCGTTGACGCCGATGAAGATATCATCGGCGCAGAGGGTTTCCGCCCGCGCCAGCGCCAACGCCAGGAACACCGTGTTGCGGGCCGGCACATAGGTGACCGGAATGCCGTCCTTGATATCGTCTTCGCTCCGCCCCTTGGGCACGTCGATGTCGGCGGTCAGGGCCGAACCGCCGAATTGGGCCAGGTCGATATCGATGACGTCGTGACCGGCGGCGCCTTCGGTTTCGGCGATGCGGGCGGCGGCGGCGATTTCCGCCAGGTGGCGCTGACCGTAGCGGAACGTCAGCGCATGGGACCGGAAGCCTTTGTCCTTGGCGATCGCCAAGCAGGTGGCGGAATCGAGTCCGCCGCTCAACAGAATCACCGCCTTGGGCTTGGCGCACTTGGGTTCGGTGGTGTCCTGAGGGGTCATTCCGTGGCACCCTTAACGAAACAAGGCAGCCCGATGGCCGCTGAGGGGATTATGGCCGACGATCTCAAGAAAATCATCCGCGAACAAGCCCATGGCCTCGGTTTCGACGCTGTCGGCTTCGCCGATGCCGAGGCCGATCCCAAAGACGCCCGGGCGCTATCCCGGTTCCTCGCCGACGGTCGCCAGGGCGACATGGCGTGGTTGAACAATGACGACGGCCGGCGCGGCGATCCCAAGGCCCTGATGCCGGAGGCCAAGACCGTCATCGTGCTCGGCGCCAATTACGGCCCCCACGAAGACTCCCTGGCGACGTTGGCCCGTCCCGACCGCGGCGCCATCAGCATCTATGCCCAGGGCCGCGACTATCACCACGTGCTGAAGAAAAAGTGCAAGCAACTGGGCCGCTGGATCGCCGACAACCACGGCGGCGGCATCAAGGTCTTCGTCGATACCGCGCCGGTGATGGAAAAACCGCTGGCCGCCCGCGCCGGGGTCGGTTGGCAGGGCAAGCACACCAACCTGCTGAACCGCGATTTCGGATCCTGGCTGTTCCTGGCCGAGGTCTTCACCACCCTTGACCTGTCCCCCGACGCCCCGGCGACGGATCATTGCGGCAGTTGCGACCGCTGCCTCCGGGCCTGCCCGACGGACGCCCTGCCCGAACCCTACCGGATCGATCCTCAGCAGTGCATTTCCTATCTGACCATCGAGCACAAGGGCACCATCGCGCCCGAGCTGATGGCCCGGATGGGCAACCGCATCTACGGCTGCGACGACTGCCTGGCCGTCTGTCCGTGGAACAAGTTTGGCCGTCCTTCCGCCGAGGAGGCTTTTTCGCCCCGCTTCGAGTTGACGGCGCCCCGCCTCGCCGACCTGGCGGCGCTGGACGACGCCGGGTTCCGGGAACTGTTCGCCGGATCGCCGGTTAAGCGCACCGGGCGTAACCGATTCGTGCGCAACGTGCTTGTCGCCATCGGCAATTCCGGCGACCAAGGGCTCTTGCCGACGGCCCGGACGCTGATCGACGACCCGTCGGAACTGGTCGCCCAGGCCGCCCGTTGGGCGGTGGAAAGGCTGGCCGGGTCTTGACCGGGATATCTGAGGCGATAACGTGTTTTTTATGGTCAGCCGAAAGACCCCATTGAAGGCCCTAAAATCCGCCGTCCTTCCGGCCGCCGTCCTGGCCCTTTCCTTGGCCCTTATGGCCGGCAATACCAACCCCGGATACGCCGCCACCGACGTCCCGAAATGGAAACCCGGCCAGACGTTCAAGGACTGTCCCGAGTGTCCGGAACTGGTAGTGATCCCGGCCGGAATCTTCATCATGGGCCTGAATGGCAAAAGCAAAAAAAGCAAACCGGCGCACCGGGTCAACATCAACAAGCCGTTCGCGCTGGGGCGCTATGAGGTGACGTGGGCCGAATGGCAGGCTTGCAAGGACGCCAAGGGCTGTATCAGCGGCGGCGACCATGACCACGGCTGGGGCAAGAAGGGACGGCCGGTCATCAACGTCACTTTTGTCGACGCCAAACAATACCTCGGCTGGATCAACAACAAGACCGGGAAAACCTATCGCCTGCCGAGCGAAGCGGAGTGGGAATACGCCGATCGCGGGGGAACCACGACCCTATGGTGGTGGGGCGAAAAGGTCGGCCGCAACCACGCCAATTGCAAGGACTGCAAAAGCAAGTGGAGCGATGGCGGCACGCTTCCGCACGGGTCGGCCCCCGTGGGATCGTTCAAGCCCAATCCCTTCGGGCTTTATGACACCACCGCCAACCTGTTCGAATGGGTCGAGGACTGCTGGAACCCCTCCCATAGAGGGGCGCCTTCCGACGGCTCCGCCAGGAAGGAAGGCAACTGCCGCTACCGGGTCATCCGGGGCGGGTCTTTTTATTATTACTCCAAGGTGGGGCGGGCGGCCTACCGGGCCAAGAACCCGCCCGGGGTCAAAAGCTACTGGCTCGGTTTCAGAGTCCTCAGGGAACTGGATTAGAGCGCTCTGGCGCCCCGGTTACTTGACGGCCAGGGCGCGGGCCAGATGGCTGAGAGCCTCCTGGTGGATTTTGTTGTCGATCTGCGTGAAGTTGCGGGCCACTTCGAGGCACATGCGTTGGCGGTTCTTCAATTCCTCACCGCTGTCACTTTCGAGCCCCTCGTAGAAAAAACCCACCGACACGCCCAGCACTTGCGATATCTCGAACAGCCGTCCGGCGAATATGCGGTTGATGCCGCGCTCGTACTTGTGCGCTTGTTGATAGGTAACGCCGATCATTTCGGCCATCTGCTGCTGGCTCAACCCCAGCGTGACCCGGCGTTCGCGGATTAGCGATCCGACGAAGCGATCCGTATCCATCGCTCAGTGGCTGACTTTATTCGCGGCGACGGAGTCCCCCCTTTCATTCGATCCTTCGCTCAAGGCGTATTCCCCCCGGTCGGCAATTAAGGTACCCGGGAATCCCCCGATTTCTCCCAGTTTCAAACCAGGAGAGTAATTACCTTACAGTTTCCTGACAAGAAGGTTTTTGGCCGAAAGAATGATTTTCAGCAGCCGAAACCGCCACCGGCGTGCCTAACCCTTGCCGCCGCCGGAAAGTTCATCGATTTGGCGCTGCATCTTTTCCAGTTGATTGCGCAGATCGTCCAATTGGTCGGCGTCATCCTTGGGGCCGCCGGTTTTCTTCGCATTGTCCTTTGTTCCCCCCGGCGTTCCTCCCGGCGTTCCCCCTGGCTTTTTATTGCCCTCGGCACCGGGGCCGCCGGGAATGAAAGGCGTGAACATCTTCATCGCTTCTTCGAACATGGCGACGTTCTGTTTTCCGATCTCCTCGAACTGGCCGAACGGATTAAGGCCACCCATGGAATCTTCCATGTAATCGCGCATCTGTTCCTGATTCTTGGCGAACGCCTTCATCGAATAATCGAGATAATTGGGGACCACCGATTGCAGGCTGTCGCCGTAGAAGCTGATGAGATGGCGCAAAAAGTCGATCGGCAGCAGGTTCTGCCCCTTGTTTTCTTCCTCGACGATGATGTGGGTCAAAACCTGGCGGGTGATGTCCTCGCCGGATTTAGCGTCGTAAACCACGAAGTCCGACCCCTCTTTGACCATCGTCGCCAAATTGTCGAGGGTAACGTAGCTGCTGGTCGCCGTGTTGTAGAGGCGTCGGTTGGCGTATTTCTTGATCGTGATCGGCAGCTTTTCGGCTTTGTTTTCTTCTGACATGCCTGCGGTTTAACTCCTAAGGATGTAAAAACCTAGCGCGTAAAATGCTGCACTGCAATGAAATGTTCCCCGCCCGGCCCCCTGCCGTTATAATGGCGCTATAATGACACCATAGTGTCGCCCACTTGGCGCCCTGGGAGCAAGGACAGGCCTGCCCGGGGCGTGAAACGGACCAAGGATCGGGAAAACATGTCGAAGCCCCCGGATTTGAACGGCCTGGCCAAGCAGTACCTGGATCTTTGGCAGCAACAGTTGGGCGGCGTCGCCGAGGACGACCAGGCCGCCGAGATCATGGCCCGAACCGTCGAATTGATGAATGCCGGCGCTTCGACCTTTGCCGCCATGGCGGCGACCGCCCAGGGATATCCAACGAGAAGCGATGAAGATGCAAACGCCCGTTCTTCCGAAAGCCCCCGCTCCTTCCAAAGCCAGCAATCCGATGGCTCAGTGGCCCCGTCCCCTGCCGCTGCACCTGTCGCTTCAGACCATGACCTGGCTGAGTTCGCTCGCCGCCTTAAGCGGCTTGAAGAACGGGTCGCTGCCATGGAGGACGGGGCTAAAAAAAGCCGCCGAAAAACTGCAAAAAAGCCTCGAAAAGGCTGACCCCGACCTTCCCGCCCTGGTCGCCGCCGTCGACGCCGAAGCCTGCCGGCGGCTCAGGACATTCACCGATGGCGTAACCCGCTACCGCGACCATCCTAGGCCGCGCCGGCGGGCTCTGCCTGAATTCTGGCGCCAGGGATCGACCCGGGTGCTCAATTACGGCATCCATGACGGGCCCGGGCTGCCGGGCGCCCCGGTCTTGGTGGTGCCGTCGCTGATCAACCGCGGCACCATCCTCGACCTGACCGAGAAACGGAGCCTGATGCGGCACTTGGCGGCCGAGGGATTTTGGCCGTTCCTGGTCGAATGGGGGGCGCCGGGCGAGGACGAGCGCAATTTCGACCTGTCCGATTATATCTGCGGCCGGCTGGAACCGGCCCTCGACGAAATTTGCCGCACTGCCGGCCAGGCCCCGGCGGTGGTCGGTTACTGCATGGGCGGAAATCTGGCTTTGGCGCTGACCGTCCGCAAGCCGGTCCAGGTCGGCGCGCTGGCGTTGCTGGCGACGCCTTGGGATTTCCACGCCGGTCCCGCCGGCACCGTCAAAATGCTGAAAGTCATGGCCCCGGGCCTGACGGCGATGATCGGCCAGTTGGGGGAACTGCCGGTGGACGTTCTGCAAGCCATGTTCACCACTCTCGACCCCTATCTGACCACCCTTAAGTTCCAGCGCTTCGCCACCCTCGAGACCGGGTCCGAGAAGGCCCGCCAATTCGTCGCCCTCGAAGACTGGCTCAACGACGGCGTGCCCCTGGTCGGCCCGGTGGCCGAGGAATGCCTGATCGGCTGGTACGTGGAGAACACCCCGGCCAAGGGCGCCTGGAAGGTCGGCGGCACTCCGGTTCTGCCGGACGAGGTCAAGGTGCCGGCCCTCGTCGTCATCCCCACACGGGACCACATCGTGCCGCCCGGCTCGGCCACCGCGCTGGCCGACGCCATTCCTGAGGCCCAACGCATGACCCTTGCCGCCGGGCATATCGGCATGATGGCCGGAAGCCGCGCCCCGGCCATGCACTATAAACCGCTGACAAAGTGGCTGAAGGAGACTCTGGGCGAAATCAACTAACCGGAGCCAAAAATTGCCTGCCTTGTATGCTAATCTCGGCTTGCCTATAACCAGGGAAACCAGCCCACGGGCACGGAGGATAAATATTAATGTCAGAATCAGAAGTTGTCATCGCCGCTGCTACGCGTACGGCCGTCGGCGCGTTTAGCGGCGGATTGAGTTCGATGCCCGCCCACGACCTGGGCGTGATCGCTATTACCGAGGCCTTGAATCGCGCCGGGGTCGACCCAGCCGACGTCTCGGAGGTTATCATGGGCCAAATTCTGGCCGCCGGCGCCGGACAAAACCCCGCCCGCCAGGCCGCCATCGGGGCCGGCATCCCGGTCGAC
>PTLK01000002.1 GCA_002938075.1 Alphaproteobacteria bacterium MarineAlpha3_Bin3 | reverse complement strand
AGGCTTCATCGTACGCATTGGTCATTCTCCGCTTGCCTCCCCGTTTTGCCCCGGTCTTTGCACCGTCGTGTCAGTTTAAAGCCTGAAGTTTGGGCTAAAACGGCTTTTTTTGCAAAGCCGGTTTGTGGCACTCTTTAACCAAGAGAAGGGTCTCAACCCGAGGCCGTAATAACGGGGACGCCGATGGGCAAGGGAAAAATCTACGAACAGGGCTTGGACCGCAGCACCGCCAACTTCACCCAGTTGTCGCCGTTGTCGTTCATCGGCCGTACGGCGGCGGTCTATCCCGATCATGTTTCCGTCATCCACGGCCAAAAGCGGTTTACCTGGTCCGAAACCTATGCCCGTTGCCGCCGCCTTGCCGGGGCCCTGGCCAAGCGCGAGATCGGGGTTGGCGATACCGTCACCGTCATGGGGTCCAACACGCCGGAAATGGTCGAGGCCGCCTTCGGCGTGCCGATGTGCGGCGCCACGCTGAATACGCTCAACGTCCGCCTCGACGCCGACACCATCGCTTTTTGCCTGAACAACGGCGAAGCCAAGGTGCTGATTACCGACACCGAGTTCTCGGAAACCGTCAAACAGGCGCTGGCCGACTTGGGGCGCGATATCGTTGTCATCGACATCGACGACACGGAGGCCGACGAAGACATCAGCCGCGAGCGGCTGGGCGAAAAGGACTATGAGGCGCTGCTGGAGGAAGGCGACCCGGACTTCGACTGGCATCTTCCCGACGACGAATGGCAGGCCATCTCGCTCAACTTCACGTCGGGCACCACCGGCAACCCCAAGGGCGTGGTCTATCATCACCGCGGCGCCTATCTGAACGCCATCAGCAACATCGTCGGCTGGAACATGGCCCACCATCCGGTTTATCTGTGGACGCTGCCGATGTTCCATTGCAACGGCTGGTGCTTCACCTGGTCGATCGCCGCCGTCGCCGGCATCAACGTCTGCCTGCGGCGCGTGAATGTGGCCAATATCTACAACGCCATTGCCGATCATCGGGTGACGCATTTCTGCGGCGCCCCCATCGTGTTGAACTTCGTCGTCAACGCCACCGACGCGGAACGCCGGGAATTCGACCATACGGTCAACGTCATGACCGCCGCCGCACCGCCGCCGGAGTCGACGCTGGAAGGCATGCAGCGCCACGGATTCAACGTAACCCACGTATACGGGTTGACGGAAACATACGGCCCGGCGGTTATCTGTTCGTGGCACGACGAATGGAATGGCCGCTCCATCGAGGAGCAGGCGGCGCTGAAATCCCGCCAGGGGGTCAACTACCACATGCTCCAGGGGTTAAAGGTCATGGACCCGGAAACCATGACCCCGGTCCCCAATGACGGGGAAACCATGGGCGAGGTCATGTTCCAGGGCAACATCGTCATGAAGGGGTATCTGAAGAACGAAGAGGCCACCAAGGACAGCCTCGCCGGGGGCTGGTTCCATTCCGGCGACCTGGGCGTCATGCATCCTGACGGCTACATACAGCTCAAGGACCGGTCCAAGGACATCATCATTTCCGGCGGCGAGAACATTTCATCGATCGAGGTCGAAGACGTACTCTACAAGCATCCCGCCGTGCTGGCCGCCGCCGTGGTCGCCAAGCCGGACAAGAAATGGGGGGAAACACCCTGTGCCTTCATCGAATTGAAGGAACAGGGCGAACCGGTGACCGAAGACGGCTTGATCGAATTCTGCCGCGCCAACATGGCCCACTTCAAAGCCCCCAAGACCGTGGTTTTCGGCCCGCTGCCGAAGACATCGACGGGAAAAATCCAGAAGTTCAAGCTGCGCGATATTGCCAAGGACTTGTGACGCCCCCCCTGGGATTTCGAGGAGATTTCGAGGGGACTTCGAGGGGGCCGCAGCCTGAGCAAGAGGGCAGCCGAAAACCCCGGCCGCAAGGCGCGATTAAGCCTGAAAATTTATCGTGGTCCCGGCCGCAAAAACCGGAAAAACCAACCAGGGGATAGACGTTACTGGTTGGTTATGGTGGCGATTTCATCTTTGATTCGGAGCTTCTGTTTCTTGAGACTGGCGATTTCAATATCGTCGGGGTGAGGTCGGTGGATTTGTTCGTCGATAGCGGCTTCAAGAGCTTGATGTTTGGTCTTCAGTTCGTCGATCATCTCCTCCAGGCTCATGGCGTACCCTCCATAGTAAAAATCTTCCGCACCTTCATCATAGGCCACCATGGGCAAAAAATCCACCGTCCTCGGGATGCCCCGGAGGGCTTTTGTCCTTATCGGGAGAGAAAAAAATGGCGCAACCGGAATACCGGTCCCGTCCGGCGCCCGCCTACCGTTGAAGCCCGTAATCTGTTATTATGAAACATCGTTTAACTGACATCGAAACCGATGGACGAAACCGAGCCGCTGAGGAAGAAACTTTCGGACTTGAAGGCCGAACACCGTCAACTGGACGATGAGATTTCCGGCCTTCTGGAATCCGGGAACGTCGATCAGTTGGAAATTAAACGGCTGAAAAAACGTAAGCTGTCGCTAAAAGACGAAATCCTTCAGGTCGAAAACCAGCTTTTGCCGGACATCATCGCTTAAGCCTTTTCGGCGGTGGGTTCTTGCGGCCCGGGGTCCGTCTGCCCCAAGCTCGCGACCAATTCCTTGTCCGCCGCCTGGATGGCGTTTTCGGGGGTGTCGACGTTTTCCAGCGTCGCCACCCCGGCAACGATCTCGAGGGTGAGGGTTTCCTCCTGCCAGGGGAAGGGTTGCGCCTTGACGGCATCGATCAGGGACTGGGTCTTGGTTTGCGCCAGTTCATCATTGCCGACCAGAAGGATAAGGCCGAAATCGTTGCCGCCCAGGCTTCCGGCGACATCGGTGGGGTGCAGGTTGGCATCGATGACGGCACACACGTGTATCAACGCCGCATCCAGCGCCCGGCGTCCGAAACGGCGGCGGATGTCATCGGCATTGACGAGATGAAGGACAACCAGGCTCGGCGGCGGCGTCAGGTGCTCCGAGTTGGAAAGCACATGGGTCAATTCGCGGCTGAATTCCCAGCGCCCCGGCACCGGCAAGAATGAATGCTTTTCCGCCAGCTCCTTGAAATGGGCCTCGCGGCCCTTGGCGCGCTCGACCTCGGCCCTGAGAGGTTCGATCTGGCGCGCCAGGCTGTCAAAGGCCTGTTGGACTTCGGGCGTCAGGACGCCGGCCAGAAGCCCATCAACGGCGAAGGCCTCGGTGCCTTCCCACGGCGAAGCGCCGGAAGCCTCGGCCTCCGTGTCGTGGTTCTTTTCCCGCTGTTCTTCGTCGGTGCCGCGCTTTTCTTCCTTCTTCGGGCCACCGGACCCGATAGGGGCGACGACATCCGTTTTGTTCACGTCCATAACGCGAATCCTTCAACCCCGGGGCTAATCGAAACAAGGATTGACCCTATTTGGGGATTATAGCACACACCATGGTTAAAGGATTGTTGACGGCCCTTGCTTAGGGCGGGCGGAAACCTATAATTGCCCGCTTCCCCAAGGGCGCCGGACCTTATCGAAGGCCGATAACGCCCCCAAAGGCGAATAAGCCAAAGAAAGTCACCATGGCCAGCGATTCCCCCCTTGTCGGCATCATCATCGGCAGCCAGTCCGACCTTGACGTTATGCGGAATGCCTCGGAAACGCTGGACAATCTCGGCATTGCCAATGAAATGAAAATCTTGTCGGCGCACCGCAACCCCGAACAGGTCAACGAATATGCCGCCACCGCGCGCCAACGGGGCCTGAAGGTGATTATCGCCGGCGCCGGCATGGCGGCGGCGCTTCCCGGTGTCGTCGCCGCGCAGACGCCGTTGCCGGTTCTCGGCGTGCCCATGGAAACCCGGGTCATGGGCGGCATAGACAGCCTGCTTTCCATGGCCCAGATGCCGGGCGGCATTCCCGTCGGCACCCTGGCCATCGGCAAGGCGGGGGCGAAAAACGCCGCTCTGTTGGCGGCTGCGATCCTGGCGCTAAGCGACGAGGGGGTGGCCGGCCGGTTGGACGCTTTCCGCAACAAGCAGAACCAAGCCATCGCCGAGGTCCCGGCCAAGTGAGGCCGGGAAAGTTTTAAGCCTGACCGGTCCTGGCCAACAGGCTGCTTTCGATGTCTTCCATGGAAAGACGGCGGAACTTGAAGGCCTCCAACAATTCGATTTCGATGGCCGCGTTCTTGCTCAGTTCGGTGGCCACCATGTACTTGACGAATTCGATCAATTCCCGGGCCTGACCGGGGTAGGCGAGGACGTTGGTCAACAGTTCGCGGCGGATGATCGGCGGGTATTTCAGGATTTCAAGCACCAGTAGCTTTTTCACCTTCATCTGGATGCGCAGGCTGCCGAACATGCGGTCGAGACAGAAACTATAAATGCCGAAGTCCAGGTTGCCGGCTACGACGAGGGTGAAATCGCGGAACTCGTCCAAAAACGGCCCGGCGGTGATGTTGCGGTCCATCAACTGTTTGACGACGTTGAGAAAAGCCCGGTAGCGGATACGGGCGGGGTTGAGCTTGTCCCCCAGTTCCGCCTCAAGGGCCCGGATTTCGGCGTTGCGGAAGCCGGCATTCAGGACCTCGCGGGCCGAATGGCGGACCACGTCGGAAAGCGCCTGTTTTTCGATCAGGGTGAACAGGCGTTCGTATTTCTCGCGTTTTAGGGGCGACATCTTGTGCACCGGCGCCCCCAGCGGCAACAACGCCGATTGCGCGACCAGCAGGTCCTTGGAATAGATCGAGGCGACGGCGGCGGCTTCGGGCTGCATCGGGGCGTCGCGGAAATCATCGGTGATGACGAACCGGCTGCCGTCGGAAACGGTCAAATACCGGCCCAGCTTCGAACACCAAAGGAAATGATCGGCAAGGTCAGGACTCCGCGGTTCGGCGACTCCGACGGGCGCGCCTGGCTGCGGGTTGAGATGATTCGAGGTGGTGGCGGTGTTTTCTACCATTATTCCACTAATCCCTCCTACCTGGCCCTTCTCCTTGGGGAGTATTATCATAGGCGAGACAAAGAAAACACGCCAGGATTGAGGCATAATCCGGAGGATTGCTCCCATGCTGCTCGAAAGTTCGTGTCACTGTGGCGCCGTCAGATTTTCGATGCAATCCCACACCCCTTACCCTTATGCCCGCTGTTCTTGCTCGATCTGCCGCAAGACGGCCGGGTCCGGGGGGCTTGGCATTTTCCTGCTCGGCCTCGCCTAAACCCTGAAAATCGAGGGAGATGAAAACATTACCCGCTACCAGGCGAAGATGGACGATGGCTCCGTCAGCCCCGCCGAACAAAGTTTCTGCAACCGTTGCGGCTCGCAACTGTGGCTTTTCGACCCCCGCTGGTCAGAACACCTCCATTCCTTCGCCTCGGCGTTCGACACGCCGCTGCCGAAACCGCCGGCTTTTCTGGATAATTTCCTCTCCTCCCGGTCCCCGTGGACGGTTCCGCACGAGGGCGGCGCCATCGAGCGGCTCGACGGCCCCTATAGCGTCGGCATGGAAGACTGGCACCGGCAGCGGGGGCTGTGGGTGGAATAAGTCCCGGTCTCGCCGGCCTTGATTCGACAAACGGGAGCCCTTGTTCACCAAACCGTGAACTCATTTGACTGGCTTGCTCGGCGGACCCCCACCGTCCATAGCTGAGCCTCCCTGGTTTTTCTGGGATCAAAACCCTTGCCCACCAAAGGGCAGGAACATTTCCAACATCCCTGATTTTGGGGGCGTGATTTTCCCGGTCGCGCCTCCTTTTTTTTCCAACGCCGTTCAGTTCCGGGCGCGGCGAAAGATTCTCGACGGCCGGGGCAGCGATGACAGCGCCGCCTTGATCCGCGACATGATTGCCGGGACCTTCATGACATCGGCGATGCGCCGGTCCAGGTAGGCCCAGGTATCGGCGTGGCCGTCCGAAGTGTCGGCAAGCCAGCAAAGCGCCGTGGTCGTGTAGACGGGTGCCAGCAGGCCACGCTTGGTGTAATAGTTGAAATCGCTGGCGTCGTCGCCAGCGGCGTACCACATGACATCCACCGTGCGCCACGTGAGCCGGGCCGCCAGCGGCGCATTCGGGGGCAGGGCCAGATACGCGAATAGCCGCCGCGCCGCCTCCGGATGGGGGTCCATGACCTGCAACCTGGCCTTGACGGCGGCGGTGATGCGGTCGCGGATGCGCATGGCGGCAAGGTCCTGGGCGGCAAGGTCGTCGAGCATCCGCCGGTCGGCCCAATCGGCCCAGTGGTCCACCAGGTCGGGAATGCCGCCGGCAAAGGCGCGCAGAGCCATGTCCGGGCTCATGCCGGCGTCCTTTACCCCGGCCTTCAGCGTCCGCTGGGTCCAGCCGTCGAACGCCACGTGGGCCAAGGCGGCAACCAAAATCCGGTCCCTGATGGCCTGTTGGTCATCCGTCATCGGCGGCCTCTGTTGGCAGTTCCTTTTCCCGCATCCTTGCGCCCAAGGGCAGTTCGTCGCGGTCCATTTCGTCCGTATAGCCCAGGGTCGAAAGGTCTTCCATCCGCTGAGGGTACAGGATTCCGTCAAGATGGTCACATTCGTGCTGAACGACGCGGGCGTGATAGCCACTGGCCTCGCGTTCGATGACCGATCCGTCCGGCGCCAGCGCCTTGTAGCGGATATGCCGGAAACGGGGCACCATGCCGACCATGCCGGGCAGCGACAGACAGCCCTCGATGCCGGTGACCCTTTCCTCGCCCAGGGCCTCGATCTCGGGGTTGATCAGCACCGTCATCGGCACCGCTTCTTCCGCCTCATCGCCGTTTTCGTCTTCTTCCTGGTGGGCGCGGGTTTCGGGAATGTGAAAAATCACCAGCCGTTTCGGAACGTGGACCTGGGGCGCCGCCAGGCCGATCCCGGGGGCGTCGGCCATGGTATCCACCATATCGGCGATCAGGCGTTGGATTTCGGGCGCCGTCGGGTCTTCCACCGCATCGGCGGTCCTGTTAAGCACCGGATGGCCCATTCTGGCGACCTTCAAGATAGCCATGCGTTCCTTTACCGATTTACCGTTTCTCGGGCTTCGACCCTTCCCAACCCTGTCCGGATATGATAGAACGCCGAGCCCAGTCACGGAAATGCTTATATTTCCGGCCTTTTTACAAAACAAATGAAAAAAGAGAGACCAAAGCCTTTGCAAGTTACGGTACGCGATAACAACGTCGACCAGGCTCTGAAAGTGCTGAAAAAGAAGATGCAGCGCGAAGGCATCTTCCGCGAGATGAAGCTGCGGCGTTCCTATGAAAAACCCTCGGAACGCAAAGCCCGCGAAAAGGCCGAGGCCATCCGCCGGGCCCGCAAGCTGGAGCGCAAGCGGATGGAGCGCGAAGGCTTCTAAAGCCGCCTTCCGGCCGGTCAGACCCTACAAGAAACCGCCGAGCCATACGGGTCTTAGCGGTTTTTGCGTGTCCGCGATTTAGGCGACAGGGCCGAAGTTCCCTAGCCCAGCGCCTGAACGATTTCCTCGGTCATCTTCTTGGCGTCGCCGAACAGCATCATCGAGTTGTCGGCATAAAACAGCGGGTTGTCGACGCCGGCGTAACCGGGCGACAGCGAGCGTTTGACGAACAGCACCGTGCCTGCTTTCTCGACGTCGAGGATCGGCATGCCGGCAATCGGGCTCGACGGGTCGGTCTTGGCGACCGGGTTGGTGGTATCGTTGGCGCCGATGACGAAGGCGACATCCGCGGTCGAAAACTCGTGGTTGATGGCCTCCAGCTCGAAGACCTCGTCATAGGGTACGTTGGCCTCGGCCAGCAGCACGTTCATGTGCCCGGGCATGCGCCCGGCCACCGGGTGGATGGCGTAGGAGACCTCGACGGCTTCGGCTTTCAGGACATCGGCCATTTCACGCAACGCGTGCTGGGCCTGGGCCACCGCCATGCCGTAACCGGGAACGATGATGACCTTGTTGGCGTTCTTCATCAGGAAGGCGGCATCGTCGGCAGCGCCCGATTTGGCCGTCTTGTCGCCGGCGCCGGCCGCCGTCGTGCCGGCGGTGGCGTCGCCGCCGAAACCGCCCAACATGACGTTGACGATGGACCGGTTCATGCCCTTGCACATGATGTAGCTGAGGATGGCGCCGGACGAGCCGACCAGGGCGCCGGTGATGATCAGCGCCGAATTGGAAAGGGTGAAGCCGATGCCGCAGGCGGCCCACCCGGAATAGGAGTTTAGCATCGAGACCACGACCGGCATGTCGGCGCCACCGATGGGGATGATGATCAAAAACCCGATCAGGAAGCTGAGTCCCACCAGCGTCCAGAACGTCGTCGGCGACTGGTTAGCGATCAGGACCAGGATCAGAACCAAGATCAAGGTGGCGATCAGGGCGTTCAAAGGGTGTTGCAGGCGAAAGACCACCGGGTTGCCGCTCATCACCCCTTGCAGCTTGGCAAACGCGATGACCGAGCCGGAAAAGGTGATGGCGCCGATGACCATCCCCAGCGACATTTCGATGATGCTGACGGTATGGATGTCGCCCAGGGTGCCGATGCCGTAGGCCTCGGGATTGTAAAAGGCGGCGGCGGCGACGAAGACGGCGGCCATGCCGACGAGGCTGTGGAAGGCGGCGATCAGTTGCGGCAGCGCCGTCATCTTGATCCTGAGCCCGACCACGGTGCCGATGGAACCGCCGATCAATATTCCCAGAAGGATCATCGACAAGCTTACGACGCCGGGGTCGGCCAGGGTCGATACGATGGCGATGACCATGCCGGCAACGCCGTAAAGGTTGCCCCGGCGGGCGGTTTCAGGCGAGCTCAGCCCCCGAAGGGCGAGGATGAACAGCACCGAAGCGACGAGATAGGCAAATCCTGTCATGTCCCTGCTCCCGCCCTAGTTTTTTTTCTTCTTGAACATGCCCAACATGCGATTGGTAACGATGAAACCGCCGAAGATATTGACCGACGCCAGTGTCACCGCCAGAAAGCCCATGAGCTTGGAAAAATCCATTTCCGTCGGCCCGGCGGCAAGAAGCCCGCCGACGATGATGACCGACGAGATGGCGTTGGTGACCGCCATCAACGGCGAATGAAGCGCCGGGGTGACGCTCCAGACGACGTAAAAACCGATAAAGCAGGCGAGCACGAAAACCGTGAACAGGCCCAAAAACGGGTCGCCTCCCGCGCCTTGTATCTGAATCTCGACCTGTTTCGTCAATGCGTTGGCCAGTTTTTCGGATTTTTCGAACAAGGTCGCGGCTTCCGTCGCTAGTTCCGCGGCCAAGTCCCTGATGGTTTCCACTTCCATGGTCATTTCCCTTTGGGTTTCGGTTTAGACGCCGGTTTTTTGGCTTTCCCGGCCGGCTTTTTCCCTGGTTTCTTCCCCGGTTTTTTATTCGTCAGCATTGGATGCACCACTTTGCCGTCCCGGGTGACCAGGGTGCCCTTGACGATTTCATCTTCCCAGTCGATGGCCAGATTCTTTGTTTCGGGATCGACCAGGGGGGTGATGAAGTTGAGCAGGTTCTTGGCGAACAGCGCGCTGGCGTCCTCGGCCAGACGGCCGGCGACGTTGCCATGGCCGATAATAGTGACGCCGTTCTTGGTTTTCACCACCTGATCGAGTTTCGACAGCGGGCAATTACCCCCCGCCTCGACCGCCAGATCGACGATGACCGCGCCGGGCTTCATGGTGGCGACCACCTGCTCGGTCACCAAAACCGGCGCCGGACGGCCCGGGATCAACGCCGTGGTGATGACGATGTCCTGCTTGGTGATGTGCTCGGCGACGACCTTCTTCTGCTTGGCGAAGTACGCGGGCGGCATCTCCTTGGCGTAGCCGCCTTCGGTTTGGGCGTCCTTTTCCATTTCCGGGTCGACTTCGAGAAACTTGCCGCCCAGGCTTTCCACCTGTTCCTTGGTCGCCGGGCGCACGTCGGTGGCGGTGACGATGGCGCCCAGCCGCTTGGCGGTGGCGATGGCCTGCAGGCCGGCGACGCCGACCCCCATGATGAAGACCTTGGCCGGGGGTACCGTTCCCGCCGCCGTCATCATCATCGGAAAGGCACGGCCGAATTCCGAGGCCGCGTCCAGCACCGCCTTGTAACCGGCCAGGTTCGACTGCGACGACAGGATATCCATGCTTTGCGCCCGGCTGATACGCGGCATCAACTCCATGGCAAACGACGTCAGCCCGGCCCGGGCCAGGGCCTGCATCTCCTTCGGGTTGGAAAGCGCGCCCAGGGAAGCCACCAAGATGGTGCCCTTCTTGATCGCCGGAATTTCACCCGCCTGGGGAGCCTGGATCTTGAAAACCATGCCGGCACCCTTCAACGCCGCCCGGGCGTCCTTGGCGATGGTGGCGCCGGCGTCGCGGAAAGCGGCGTCGGTAAAGGACGCGTCCCGACCCGCGTCCTGCTGGACGACGACCTGAAAGCCGAGCCCGATCAATTTCTTGACCACTTCCGGAGAACCGGCCACCCGCGTTTCGTTGGCCCGGGTTTCCTTGACGATGGCGATTTTCATTGGAAATTCGTCCTTGTCGTCTCAGGGGGTTGTCTCAGGGGGTCGTCTCAGGGGTCGTCCCAGGGGGCCGTCCTGCGGCGGTACTTTTTGGCCGCGCCCACCGCCGAGCATTCTTTTCAGCGTTTTATATGCCTTCTCGGGCGGAGTTGCACAAGGCCCGCGTTAACCCCGGCGGGCGATCATGTCGATTTCGACCAAGGCGCCCCGGGCCAGTGCGGCAACCCCGACGCAGGTCCGTGCCGGGCGCCGGTCGGCGGGGAAATAAGACGCATAGACTTCGTTCATGGCCGCGTAATCGCGCTCGAAATGGGTCAGGAAGGCCCGGGCCGAGGTCACGTGTTCGAACCCGAGGCCGAGCCCGCCCAGGACCAACACCAGGTTGTCCATGACCTGCCGGGTCTGCGCCTCGATGCCGTCGGGCAGAGGCTTCGACGGGTCGTCGGGGTCCGTCGGCATCTGCCCCGCCAACTGCACCCAGCCATCGGCCTCGACCGCATGGCTGAACGGCGCGACCGGCTTAGGGGCCGCCGGAAACATATGGAATTTGGGCTCGCTCAAGACCGATAATCCTCCCGTGCTCAGCCAACCTTCTTGTCTGGCTTGTCTGGGGCTTTCCCCAGAACTTCGACAACGCTGGCCCGCTTGTCCTGATAATCGGCGAAATGCTCGGCCAGAACCGACATTTGCTCCTCGGTGAGCTTCAGTCTTTTGAGATCCTCCCCCGTTGGGTCGGCGTCCTTGTCGGCCTCAATTCTTTTGCCCAGCCCGTCCATATGAAAGGTTATGGCGTTGAAGAAATCATGGACGCTGCACGGGCGTTTCATATAGACCTCGTGGACGGTGCGCAGGTTATCGGCCAGAATCTGGATCAGGGTTTTGACCATCGGCGCTTGTTTGGCGAGCATGGCCTCGAGATCGGCGCGGGGCAGGCAGACAATGACGCTGTCTTCCATGGCCACCGCATGGGCCATGCGTTTCGAGCCGTCGATGATGGCCATTTCCCCGAATAACTCGCCCATGTTCATGGTCGCCAACTGGACATCTTCGCCTTCGTCGGACCTGAAAATGCCCTCCGACCCGGATTCGACGATATAGGCGGCGTTGCCCGGATCGCCCTCCTGGAAGACGGTCTCGCCTTCCTGGAAGAATTTCTTATCGACTTCTCCGCCGTCGACGAACATGCGCCTCAGCCTTGTTATGTATTGAAAACCGTCGCGGAAACGGCTCTGGAAATACTAGCGGTTCGGCCCAGGACCACACAAGCGGCTCAATCGGCCAGCGGAATGTCGAAAGCGGCCAACATCTTTTTTTGCCGCTTGGCAAGTTCCTTTTCGTCGAAATCGTCGATCAGGTCGTGAAACATCCGGTGCCAGTTGATTTCAGCCTTCAGATGGGTGAACACGCTGCCCAGTCCGATGGAGGCACGGTCCATGAGGACGAATTCCCTCGGCGGTGTGACCCCACCGATAGTCCGGAGCTCCCGGTGGACCTTAGCCGCCACCCCGGCCCCGTACATCACCCCGCCGTCGTCCTGGATGGTTTTCACCTGATCCTCCAACAACGGCGCGTAAAGGAAACGGGCCCACTGGTTGAGGATGTCGATGACGTCCCGTCCCAGGTGATGAAAGCCCCAAGTCTCGTAAGCGTGAACCGCCAGGTCCGGGTCGTCGTCGCGGAGCGCCCGGTAAAGGTCGATCACGGCGCGGATGAAGCTGGGCTTGAACACCCGGATGCAGCCGTAATCCATCAGGTTGATGGTCCCGTCGGGCCGCACCGTGTAATTGCCGAGGTGTGGATCGCCATGCAGCACACCGTAAAAATAAAACGGCACGTACCAGGCCCGGAACATGTTCCGGGCCACCGCGTTTCGGCTTTTGATGTGTTCGTCGACGAACCGCAGCAAGGGGGCTCCGTCCAGCCACGTCATACTCAACAGCCGGTCGCTGGACAGCTTCGCCACCACATCGGGGACGTGAACGCCTTTCTCGGCTTTAAGGATCTTGCCATAAAGGCTCATATTGCAGGCCTCGCGGCGGTAATCCAGTTCCTCGCGCAGCCGGTCGGAAAGCTCCTTGTGGATTTCGCTGGGGTCGATGGCGCGGTCGTAGCGCCGGTAGATGGCGAACGCCAGCTTCAACTGCTTGAGGTCGGCCTCCACCACCGAGCCCATATCCGGGTACTGAATCTTGCAGGCCAGCCTGCGGCCCCGAAGGTCTTGGGCCTTGTGGACCTGTCCCAGGGACGCGGCGGCGGCGGCCTGCTGTTCGAAGGACTTGAATTTCGATTGCCAGTTCGGCCCCAATTCGCCGGCCATACGGCGCTTGACGAAGGCCCAGCCCATGGCAGGCGCGTTGGTCTGCAACTTCGCCAGCTCGACGATGTATTCCTCGGGCAAAACGTCGGGAACGGTGGCCAGGATCTGCGCCACCTTCATCACCGGGCCCTTGAGCCCACCCAAGGCTTGCTGCAATTCGGCGGCATGCTCGGCGCGATCGAGCGGGAGTCCGAACAACTGGCCGCCGACGGTGCGTGCCGCGAAGCCGCCGATAGTGGTCCCCACCTTGGCGTAGCGCTGGACCCGTCCGCTCAGGCTGTTGTCATCGGCCATGTCAAAATTCGCTTTCGAGCTCGTCGATGAAGCCCGAAATAACGCCCAGGCCGCGCTGCCAGAAATCCGGATCGGAGGCATCGAGCCCGAACGGCGCCAAAAGCTCTTTATGGCGCAGCGTGCCGCCGGCCTTCAGCATGTTGAAATATTTGCCCTGGAAGCCGGGGTGGCCGTTCTTGAAAACGTCATAAAGGGAATTGACCAGGCAATCGCCGAAGGCATAGGCGTAAACGTAAAACGGCGCGTGCAGGAAATGCGGGATATAGGCCCAGAAATTCCGGTAATCGTCATCGAACCGGAACGCCGGGCCAAGGCTTTGGCGCTGCACCTCCATCCAGATGTCGCCCAGGCGCTGGGCACTCAATTCGCCCTTCGGGCGTTCGGCGTGGACGCGTTCTTCGAACTGGTGAAAGGCGATCTGCCGGATGACGGTGTTCATCATGTCCTCGACCTTGCCGGCGAGAAGGATGCGCCGCCGCTTGGCGCTTTTTTCGGTCTTCAGCATCGCCTGAAAGGTCAGCATCTCGCCGAAGACGGACGCCGTTTCGGCCAACGTCAGCGGCGTGTCGGACATCAATGCGCCCTGGGGGGCGGCCAGCACCTGGTGCACCCCGTGGCCCAGTTCATGGGCCAGCGTCATCACGTCCCGCCCCTTGCCGTGGTAGTTGAGCATCACATAGGGATGCACCGAAGGCACCGTAGGGTGGGCAAAGGCGCCGGAATCCTTGCCCGGCCGGGGCGCCGCGTCGATCCATCCATGATCGAAGAAACGCCCGGCGATTTCGGACATCTCAGGGGCGAAACCACCAAAGGCCGAAAGCACGATTTGCCTGGCCTCGCCCCATGAATAGTGGCGGTTGGAATCCTCGGGCAGCGGCGCGTTGCGGTCCCAGGTATTGAGCTTACGGACCCCGAACCATTTCGCCTTGAGCCTGTAATACCGGTGCGACAGCCGGGGATAGCTGTCCTTGACGGCGCCGATGAGAGCATCCACGAACTCGTCTTCGACCTGGTTGGAAAGGTTGCGATAGGACGCCGGGTGCGGGTACCGCCGCCATTGGTCCTCGATCTCCTTGTCCTTGGCCAGCGTATTGGTGATCAACGATAGCACCCGAATGTTCTTGGCCAGGCCGCGGCTGAGCGCCTTGGCGCCCCGTTTGCGGACCTGGGCCTTTTTGTCGGACAGCAGGTTAAGGGTATCGGCGAGGGTCATCTGCTTAGGCTTCTTGCCGCCCTCGACCCGAAAACGGAGGTCGGCCATGGTTTCCCCGAACAGGCGGATCCAGGCGTTGTGGCTGGTCAGCGATTTTTCGTGCAACAGCTTCTCCGCCTCGTCGGAAAGCTGGTGGCGGCGGAAAACCCGGCAATCCCTGATCCACGGCGCATATCGGGCGGCCTTGGGGCTTTTGAGCTGCTTTTTCAACACCGTCTCGCCGAGCCGGTTGAGCTCCAGGGTAAAAAACAGGATTTCGGTGGAAATATCCGTCACCTTTTCCTGCAGGGTCTGGAAAAAAGCGCTGATTTCGGCATCGGAAATATGGGTCGCGTGCAGCAGGTGCCCGTAGCTCATCACCCGGCCCAGGCGCTCGGTGATTTTTTCGTAGCGCGAAATAGCCCTGGCCAGTCCGTTTCCGTCGAGGCCCTTGAGACGCCCTTCGAAGGCTTTGCGGAACTTTTTCGATTCACTCCGGGCCCAGGCGATGTCGGCCTTCAGCTTCGGCGATTTCGGCCGGCGGTAAAGATCGTTCAAATTCCAGTTCGGCAAATCGCCGCTTTGGCTTTTTTGCCGGGTCTGGTGAGTCCTGGTTTTGGTCATTTATTATCCTTTCTTCGGCCGCCAGCCGGATTCAGGTCCTCCCAGCCATATAAAGGTGGAAATGACCCGCGGCAACGACAATGATAGGTCCCACAAGCGGGAGGAAAACTCAATTATGAGTGACCGAAACTGGCCCAACCTGGCGGCCATGTTTTTCGATCAGGTGGACCGGCTGGGCGAACGGCCTTTCCTGTGGGTCAAACGTCATGGCGATTATAAGGCGTTGAGCTGGGGCGACACCGCCGCCCGGGTGACGCCGTTGGCCCGCGGGCTTCTGGCCCAGGGCGTCGAGCCGGGGGACCGGGTGATGCTGGTTTCCGAAAACCGGCCGGCGTGGCTGGTTTCGGACTTGGCGATCATGTCCATTGGCGCCATAACCGTTCCCGCCTACACCACCAATACCGAGGACGATCACCTTCATATCCTCCGCAACAGCGGCGCGCGAGGCGTCATCGTATCGAACCGCCGCCTCGCCGAACGGGTCCTGCCGGCGGCCCATAAGGCGCCCAAAGCCGAATTCGTCTTCGCCATGGACCTGCCCGGATTGTCCCAGGAACTTTCCGTCAAGGTCCTGCACATGGATGACGTGCTGGACCGGGGACGCGAAAACCACCAGAACATCGTCGAAATGGCCGGGCAATGGGGGACCGGCGATACCGCCTGCATCATCTATACGTCCGGCACCGGCGGCGTACCCAAGGGCGTCATGCTTAGCCACCGCAATATCCTGTCAAACTGCGAAGGCGCCGTAAACGCCCTGATGGATCTGGGCCTGGGCAACGAGGTGTTCCTGTCCTTCCTGCCGCTCAGCCATTCCTACGAGCACATGGCCGGACAGTTCTTTCCGATGACCATCGGCGCCGAAATCTATTACGCCGAAGGCGCCGACACCCTGGCCGCCAACCTGGTGGAAGCCCGGCCGACGATCATGACCGCCGTGCCCCGGCTTTATGAGACGTTCCACCACCGCATCACCTTAGGCGTCAAGAAAGCCGGGGGCCTCAAGGAAAAAATGTTCAACCGAACCGTAGAGCTGGGGACCAGGGATTTTCAACACCCGGGCAGCCTGGATTTCGGGGAACGGATCGTTAACAGGGTGCTGGACGTTCTGGTCCGACGCAAGGTCCAAAAGCGTTTCGGCGGTCGTCTCAAGGCCTTGGTTTCGGGCGGCGCCCCCCTGAACCCGGAAATCGGAATGTTTTTTACCGCGCTCGGCCTGAGGATTTTGCAGGGTTACGGCCAGACGGAAACCTCGCCGTCGGTGAGCATCAATATCCCCAGCACCATGAAGCTGCACACCGTCGGGCCGCCCCTGAAAGGGGTGGAGGTGAAGATCGCCGACGACGGCGAGATCCTGGTCCGTGGCGAACTAGTCATGCAGGGCTATTGGCGGAATGACGAAGCAACGCGTGAAACCATCCGCGACGGATGGGTGCATACGGGCGACATCGGTCTTATCGACGAGGACGGCCATTTGCGGATCACCGACCGCAAGAAGGACATCATCGTCAATTCCGGCGGTGACAACATTTCGCCACAACGGATCGAGGGCATCCTTACCATCGAGGCGGAAATCGCCCAGGCCATGGTCTACGGCGACAAACGCTCGCACTTGGTGAGCCTTCTGGTGCCTGACGCGGACTGGCTTGCCGGGTGGGCGGAAGCGGCCGGCAAACCCGCCCGGCTTTCGGACCTGGCCGGCGATGAGGACCTTATCAAGGCCCTCGGCGCGGTCCTCGAACGGGTCAACGCCAAGCTCTCCAACGTCGAGAAGGTGCGGCGCCTGATGATCGCGGGCGAGCCCTTCACAACGGATAATGGGTTGTTGACCCCGACGCTCAAAATCCGCCGCCACAAAATCAAGCAAATCTACGGCGAGGCGCTGGAGGCCCTGTACCGCTAGGCGGCGCCGGTTTCCTTGGGCCGTTTAAAATGGGCAAAGGCAATGCCGGCCAGGATGATCGTCAGTGCCACCACCTCCATCGCCCTGACCGGTTCGGCCAGCAACGCCACGCCCCAAAGGACGCCGAAGACGGGAATCAGGTAGTTGACGAAAGCCATGAAGCTGGCGCCCCGCATTTGCACCAAATAGAAAAAGATGATGGTCGCAAAGGCCGTCGGGAATAACCCCAGGTAGACCGCCGCCGCCACCGATTCCCTGTCCGGTTCGATCGCCCATGGCGCCTCGGCAACGAGGGCCGCCGGCACCATCACCAGACAAGCCATAATCATTACCGCGGCGGAGCGCGCCATCAGCGGCGCCGGCGGCGTGTTGCGGGCCAGAATCACGGCGACGGCATAACATAGCGCCCCGCCGCCGACCGCGAGCTGACGCCAGAGATCACTGCCCAGCCCCTTAAGCGCCTCCGGCCCGACAAGGACGACGATACCCCCGAACCCGATTACGACGCCCGCCAACTTGGCCGGCGTCATGCGGTCCCCGGTGGTGAAGAAGTGGGCCATGACAACGGTCGCCAACGGCATCACCGACATCAGGATCGCCGCCAGGCCGCTTGATATCCGTTGCTCACCCCAGCCAATCAGGGTAAACGGCAGGCCGTTGCCGATAACGCCGAGCAGGAAACAAAACGTCCAGAACCGCAACCCGCCGGCCAAGCGTTCGCCCCGCAGGAGCGTGGCCCCGTAAAGAATCACGGCGGCAAGGATCACCCGCACGGCGGCGAGCGTCAGCGGCGGGATCGTTTCCACGCCAACTTTGATGGCCATGAAGGATGAACTCCAAATCAGGGCCAACAGAAACATCAACGCTAAATGACGGAGCATATGCGCCTCGGAAAAGGGACAGGCTTTGGTTGATCCTAAACCCGGTAAAAGTCCCGATACCATTCGACCAGCCGGGGCAGGCCTTCGTCGATAGAGGTTATGGGCTTGAAGCCGAAGTCCCGTTCCGTTTCGGTGATGTCGGCATAGGTTTCGGGCACGTCCCCGGTTTGCATGGGCTGGAAATCGATCTCGGCCTTTTTGCCGAGCGTGTCCTCGAGGATGGAAATGAACCGCATCAATGGCTCCGAGGTATTGTTGCCGATGTTGTAGAGCCGGCAAGGCGGCTCGCCCTCCGTCACCGTCGGTGGCTTGTCCAGGCATGCCAAGACGCCGGATACGATATCGTCGATGTAGGTGAAATCGCGGCGCATGTCGCCGTTGTTGAACACCGGGATCGGTTGGCCGGCCAGGATCTTGCGGATGAAGATGAAGGCCGCCATGTCGGGCCGTCCCCAAGGGCCGTAAACGGTGAAGAATCTCAGCCCCGTCAGCGGCATCCGGTAAACGTGGGCATAGCTGTGCGACATAAGCTCCATGGACCGTTTGGTGGCGGCGTAAAGAGACAGCGGGGTATTGACCGGATCGTTGACGGAAAAAGGCAGTTTGGTGTTGCCCCCGTAAACCGAGCTGGAGGATGCGAAGACGAAGTGATCAAGCTTTTCCAGCTTCCGGCAGGCTTCGAGGACCACCAACTGTCCTTCGACGTTGGCGCGGGTGTAGGCATAAGGATCGATTAGGGAATATCGGACTCCGGCCTGGGCCGCCAGTTGAACGACCCGGGTGATGCCGCCATGCCTGGCGATCAGGCCGGCCATGGCCTCCCTGTCGGCGATGTCGAGGCGTTCGAAGATGAAGCCGTCGCGTTCGCTCAATGCCTTCAGCCGCGCTTCCTTCAATGGGACGTCGTAGTAGTCGTTGACGTTGTCGATGCCGACGACGTCGTCGCCCCTGTCCAGCAAGGCAAGCGAAGTGTGAAAACCGATGAAGCCGGCGGCGCCGGTAATCAAAACCGTCATGTGAAGAAATCCGGGACTCCGTTAAGCCGCCCCCGTATACCCGCTGGGGCGGGAAAAATCATCCCATAGTACGGTTTTCGGTCAAGGGGAGGCTCGAAAAGCTTGCCCGGTGATTGTAAGCGGCCGGGCATGGCATTACGTTTATACCGACAACGAATGGACGAAACGCCGAGCAAAATCCAGGGGATTCGGCCGATGCCACTGACCCAGGTCACGCTGGACGACAAATATATCTTGGATACGGGCCGTGTCTTCCTGACCGGCACCCAGGCCCTGGTGCGCCTGGTGCTGATGCAGCGCCGCCGCGACATGGCGGCGGGGCTGAACACCGCCGGCTACGTCACCGGATACCGGGGTTCGCCTTTGGGCGGCATCGACCGGGAATTCGGCCGCGCCGAAGGGTTCCTCAGGGACCATCACGTCAAGTTCCATCCCGGCGTCAACGAGGACCTGGCGGCGACGGCGCTATGGGGCAGCCAGCAGTTGGGCCTGTTCGAGGGCGCGCGCTATGACGGGGTGTTCGGCATTTGGTACGGCAAGGGCCCCGGCGTCGACCGTTCCGGCGACGTCTTCCGCCACGCCAACTTTGCCGGCACCGCGCCTTTGGGCGGCGTCCTGGTCCTGGCCGGGGACGACCCGGCGTGCAAATCCTCCACCGTGCCGAGCCAGAGCGAACACGCCCTGATGGACGCCCATATTCCCATCCTCAACCCGGCCAACGTTCAGGACGTGCTGGATTTCGGGCTCTATGGCTGGGCCATGTCGCGCTATTCGGGCTGCTGGGTGGGGATGAAGTGCATCACCGACACCGTCGATTCGTCGGCCTCCGTCGACGTCGACCCGGACCGGGTGCGGATTAAAACCCCGGATGACTTCGAAATGCCGCAAGGCGGCCTTCATATCCGCTGGCCCGACCCGCCGCTGGACCAGGAGCACCGCCTGCAACGCTACAAGATTTATGCCGCCCTCGCCTTCGCCCGCGCCAACGGCCTCAACCGGGTCACCATGGATTCCAAGAACCCCCGGTTCGGCATCATCGCCACCGGCAAGTCCTATCTGGATGTGTTGCAGGCCCTGGAAGACTTAAGGATCGGGGTCGAGCACAGCCACGAAATCGGGCTCCGGCTGCTCAAGGTCGGCATGCCGTGGCCCCTGGAGAAGGAAATCGTCCGTCATTTCGCCGAGGGCCTGGAGGAAATCCTGGTGGTCGAGGAAAAGCGCGCGGTGATGGAAAACCAGGTCAAGGAGCAGCTCTATAACTTGCGCGCCGACGTCCGCCCCCGGGTGGTCGGCAAATTCGACGAGAAGGGCGAATGGATCCTGCCGTCGGCCGGCGAATTGACTCCGGCCCGGATCGCCCGCGTGATCGCCGACAGAATTGGCAAATTCTCTGTCAGCGACCCGGTTAAGCGTCACATTGAGGAACGGCTGAAATTCCTCGACGACAAGGAACGCGCCCTTGACGCCGCCACCAGCGTCGAACGCATCCCCTATTTCTGTTCCGGCTGCCCGCACAACATCTCGACCGCGGTGCCGAAAGGATCGCGCGGCGTCGCCGGTATCGGCTGCCACTACATGGCCATCTGGATGGACCGCGACACCGCCACCTTCACCCACATGGGCGGCGAGGGCGCCAACTGGATCGGCCAGGCGCCCTTTACCGATACCGACCACGTTTTCGTCAACCTCGGCGACGGCACCTATTTCCATTCCGGCATTCTGGCCATCCGCGCCGCCGTCGCCGCCGACGTCAACATCACCTACAAGGTGCTTTACAACGACGCCGTGGCGATGACCGGCGGCCAACCCATGGACGGGCCGCTGGACGTGCCGATAATCACCCAGCAGGTGCGCGCCGAAGGCGTTGAGCGCATCGCCGTCGTTTCCGACGAGCCGGACAAATACCCCATCGGCGCCGACTTCGCCAAGGACACGACCTTCCACCACCGCGACGACCTGGACAAATTGCAACGCGACCTGCGCCGATTGAAAGGCGTATCGGTACTGGTGTACGACCAGACCTGCGCCATCGAAAAGCGCCGCCGGCGCAAGCGCGGAACCTACCCCGACCCCTTGGCACGCCCCTACATCAACCAGGCCGTCTGCGAAGGCTGCGGCGATTGCGGCATGGTGTCGAACTGCGTCGCCATCACCCCCGTCGAAACCGAATGGGGCCGCAAGCGGGTCATCGACCAATCGGCCTGCAACAAGGATTTCTCCTGCCTGAAGGGGTTTTGCCCGGCCTTCGTCACCGTCCTGGGGGCGGAGCCGAAAAAACCGGACGCCATCGGCGACATTCCCTTCGAGGTACTGCCGGAACCCGATTTGCCGGCCACCTACGAACTCTACGGCATCGTCGTCACCGGCATCGGCGGCACCGGGGTGGTTACCGTCGGCGCCGTGTTGTCGATGGCGGCGCACCTTGAATCGAAGGGCGTTTCGGTGCTCGACGTCGCCGGGTTGGCGCAAAAGAACGGCGCCGTTTATTCCCATATCCGCATCGTCGACGACCCCGGCAAGTTGCATGCCGTGCGCATCGCCGCCGGCGGCGCCCGGCTCCTGATCGGCTGCGACATGGTGACGTCGGGCAGCGCCGAGACGCTGGGAAAGCTTAATTCCGGCACCACCGCGGCGGTGATCAATTCACACCGAACCATGACCGGCGACTTCACCCGCGACCCCGACCTTGCTTTCCCCGACGAAGGCATCCGCGACGCCCTGGCCGAGGCCACCGGCAAGGGCGGGCTCGAATTCATCGACGCCACGGGGCTGGCGTTGTCGTTGTTGGGCGACACCATCGCCGCCAACATGCTTCTGGTCGGGTTCGCCTATCAAAAAGGCCTGTTGCCGCTTTCGGCGGAAGCCATCGATCGGGCGTTGGAGCTCAACGGCGTCGCCGTCGATTTCAACCGCCAGGCATTCTTGTGGGGCCGCCGGGCCGCCTATGACCGGGACGCGGTTGAACGCATCGCCGGGCCCGCCGAGCCCGAACCGGAAACGCCCGAGACCCTGGATTTCGTTACCAAACGCATCAAGGATCTGACCCAATACCAAGATTCGGCCTATGCCCGGCGTTACGCCGACATGATCGACCGGGTCCGCGTCGCCGAGGCGGATAAGGCCAAGGGCCAAACCGGCCTCGCAGACGCCGTCGCCAGGGCCTATTTCAAGCTCCTCGCCTACAAGGACGAATACGAGGTCGCCAGGCTTTATACGGACGGTGAATTCATCGCCGGGCTCCGCCGCCAGTTCGGAGACGGGTTCAAGCTTGCCTTCCACCTGGCGCCGCCGCTGGTTTCCCCCCGCGACCTGGATACCGGCGAATTGAAGAAAAGAGAATTCGGGTCCTGGGTGATGACCGCGTTCAAGGTCCTGGCACGGTTGAAGGGGTTGCGGGGCACACCGTTCGATATTTTCGGCATCACCGCCGAACGGCGGATGGAACGGCGCCTGATCGGCGAATACGAGGCGGTGGTCATGGAATTGGTGGACGGCCTGAACGCCGATAATCACGCGCTGGCGGTAGAGATCGCCGAGCTGCCGATGCGGATCAGGGGCTTCGGCCACGTCAAGGAACGCAACCGCCGGGCGGCGAAGGACTGCGAAGAACAGCTTCTGGCCGATTTCAGAGGGTCCGGAATGAAGGCCGACGCCGCTGAATAATCGCCCTCAACGGGCCTAAAGCACGAACCACAACAGCGCCGGCAGGGTAGCGAACGAGATCGCCGTCGACACCACCACGGTGCCGGCGACTTCGCCGGACTGGGTATCATGGCGGGCGGCGAAAAGATAGGCGAACACGGCGACCGGCATCGCCGATTCCAATATCAACACCCCGCGGGCCGGCCCCTCGAGGCCGAAGGCCAAGGCGGTGACGACGCCGACGGCGAAACCGGTTCCCAGCCGCAATAACGACAGCCCGAGACTGCGCCAGATGCTTTTAACCTCCAGGCTCGCCACCGACACGCCGAGCGCGATCAGCATCAGGGGAATGGTCAGATCGCCGATCAGTTTCGTGGTCGCATAAATCCACTGGGGTGGCTCGGTTCCGGTGACAACAAACACCATCGCCGCAGCCACGAAATAAATCAGCGGCATCCGCACCAGCCGTTGAATCGACGACGTGCCTGCGGCAACGGCGTAGCCGACGGAGAACAAAAGCACCACGCCGATGGTGAAATAGACGATGGCCAGCGCCAGCCCCTGTTGGCCGAACGCCAACAGGCAAAGCGGCAACCCCAAGTTGCCGAAGTTTGCGAACACCTGCCCCGGCCAGAACGCCCGCTGTTCCAGTCCGCATACCTTTAGCGCGGCCCAGGAAACGGCGCCGAAAGCAACGAAGGTGACGACCGACGCCCCGGCCATGTCCCGAAACGCGTTCCAGTCCATTTCCACCTTGACCAGGGTCGCGAAGATCAGGCACGGCATGCCGAAGACGGTCGTCAGGGTGATGATGAAGTCGGCGTCGAAGGGATGGCCGCGCCGCTTCCAGACGAAGCCAATGGCCGCGCACACAAACACCGGCGCGATGATGGAAAAAAGTTCGGTCAGCATTCTGACGACCTAGGGGGATCCCTTCCCTTATTCGACCCAGGCAATGCGCAGGATGTTGGTGGCGCCCGGGGTGCCGAACGGGACTCCGGCGGTAATCACCAGCGGGTCGCCGGCGTCGGTGAACTCTTCTTGCTTGGCGACGCGGATGGCCAATTCGACCATGTCGCGGAAGGTTTTCAGGTCTTCGGTCTGCACCGAATGAACGCCCCAGGCCAGGGCCAGCTTGCGTGCCGTGTCGGCGCGGGGGGTCAGGCCCAGGATCGGCACCACGGGACGTTCCCGGGCGCAGCGCAGCGTCGTCGATCCGGTGGAGCTGAAGGTGACGATGACGCTTGCCGAAATGGTCTGGGCCACCTGCCGGGCGGCAGCGGTGATGGCGTCGGCCGCCGTGGCTTCGGGGGCATAGCGTTGGGTTTCAAGCATGCGGCGGTAATGGGGGTCTTTTTCGACCTGCTGGATGATTCTGTCCATCATCATCACGGCCTCGACCGGATAATCCCCGACCGCCGTTTCCGCCGAAAGCATCACCGCATCGGAGCCATCATAGATGGCCGTCGCCACGTCGGACGCCTCGGCCCGGGTCGGGGTCGGGGCATGGACCATGGAATCCAGCATCTGGGTGGCAACGACGACCGGTTTTCCCGCCGCGCGGCATTTAAAAACGATTCTTTTCTGCAGCGCCGGGACTTCCTCGGGCGGCACCTCGACGCCCAAATCGCCGCGGGCGACCATGACGGCATCGGAAAGATTGATGATTTCATCCAGGTGTTCCATGGCCGCGGGTTTTTCCAGCTTCGACATGATCCCGGCGCGTCCGGCGATGAGCTTGCGCGTGTGGGCGATGTCCTCCGGCCGCTGGACGAAGGAAAGGGCCACCCAGTCAACGCCTAGTTCCAGACCGAAGCGTAGGTCATCCAGGTCTTTTTCGGTCAACGGCGAAAGGTCCAGAACCGTGCTTGGCAGGTTGACGCCCTTATGGTTCGACAGCGGCCCGCCTGTCACCACTTCGGTGTCGGCGAAATCCGGGCCGCAGTCGGTAACCTTGAGCCTGATGCGCCCATCGTCGAGAAGCAGGTCCGTGCCCGGCTCCAATGCCTTGAACACTTCCGGATGGAGCAAGGGCGCGCGGTTTTTGTCTCCTATTTCGTCTTTAAGGTCGAGACGGAAGGCCTGCCCAGATTTCAGCTCCACCTCGCCACCCTTGAATTCACCGACGCGCAGTTTCGGCCCCTGCAGGTCGAGCAGAATGGCGACCGGGCGGTGGAATTTTTCCTCCAAGGAGCGGAGGGTCTGGTAACGCCGCTTGTGGTCTTCCTGGCTCCCGTGGCTGAAATTAAGCCGGAAAACGTCGGCCCCGGCATTGAAAAGATCGGTAATCATCTCCTCGGAGGACGTTCCCGGCCCGAGGGTGGCAATGATTTTGGCGCTTCGTTTCCGTCTCATGACGCTCCAACCATACGCACCGGCCCCGATTTTGCCAGTGTTTATAGGGGGATCGGTCTTATCGGGGCGGGAAGACCTGAAATTTTCCGGCCCCGCCGGGGCCGCCACCGATTTTTTTTCGACGCCTAGCCCCGGGCCAAAGCTGGCGTTAATATAGCAGCCTTGTTATTGCGGAGCCTTAAAGGTGTTGATAAGGGCCTGGAAAGAAGACGGCATGTTAAAAAAATTCGTTTCAAAGGCGCTTCTTTCCTTCGTTTTGGACAAGGACGCCCGCGATAGGCTCGAAGCCCGAAAAAAAACCAAACCGGCCAAAAAAAACCCGTCACCGAAACCGGCTCCGGAACCGCCGAACCCGGAACCCGTCCAGCCGACCGGACAGACGAAAACCGAGGATACCCGTGAACTGATCCTTGATTCCCTCAGGGCGGCCGAGCAGGAATTGGCGGAAAAGCCGAAAATGACCCCAGGGCGCCAGGCCCTGATCCAGCAGGCGATGAACGTGCGGCGGTCCAAGGAACACGTTCTGAACGGCCTCAGCCAGGAACAGCGGGATAAACTCTACGTCGTCGCCATCAAAACCTTGCAGTTGCCCCCTGGGCCCGGCGTCGGCAAAAAAGCCCTGACCAGGAAAAAGAGCGGAAAATAAGCGTCAAAGGGTTCCGGCCATTGAAAAAGTCACTATGATGCCTGCTGACATATATGGGGGCCGGGTAACCCGCGCCCCTCGGTCGTACTAAAGAGCCCGCTAGGGAGACCCTTCATGGATGAGAAATCCTAAGCCGATCTTCTGAAAAAGGAGTTTTTCGGCCTTTTCAAATATATCAAGCGGGTGCGCGAGGAAATCGCCGCCATCAACAGGCCGGCCGACAAATCGCTGCATTTCGACAGCATGGCCGACCAACTGGATGCCATCGTCCAGGCCACCGAGGAAGCCACCAACACGATCATGGGGTGCATGGAAAAGAACGACGACGTGGTGACGAAATTGCGCGAGACCATCACCGACGCCGCCCAGTTGGCCTTGTTGGATCAGATCAACGCTAACGGCGCCGACGTTTTCGAAGCCTGTTCGTTCCAGGACATCACCGGCCAACGGTTTTCCAAGGTGGTGAAGTCAGTGACCTATGTAGAAGACCGGGTGAATGCCCTGATCGAGGTCTGGGGCAAGGACGAAATCGACAAGATCGAGGTCAAGCCCGACAAGGAAAAGACCGAGGACGAAAAACTACTGCATGGGCCGGCCCTTGAAGGCGAAGGCATTTCCCAGGATGAGGTCGACAAGCTGTTCGACTAAGGGGAGGGAGCCTCGATGGCCCGATTGGCAGTTTTTTTGTTGGCGGTTTTCCTCGGCGGATTTGCGATGACCGATGAGGCCCAGGCGGCGGACCCTGAAAACACCCTTCTGTTGGATTTGAAGGACGGTCAGGTGGTCATCGAGATGCGCCCCGACCTGGCGCCGAAGCACGTCGCCCGGATCAAGGAACTGGTGCGCCAGGGCTTCTACGACGGCCTCACCTTTCACCGGGTGATCGGCGGTTTCATGGCCCAGGGCGGCGATCCCAAAGGCAACGGCACCGGCGGCTCCGGCGTCAACATTCCGGCCGAGTTCTCCGACCAACCGCACGTCCGTGGCACCCTTTCCATGGCCCGCTCATCCGACCCCGACAGCGCCGACAGCCAGTTCTTCATCGTCTTCTCCCGGTCCCGGTTCCTGGACGGTAAATACACCGTCTGGGGCCAGGTCACCAAAGGCATGAAACACGTCGGCAAGATCAAGCGCGGCGACGAATCCCGCAATGGCGCCGTCGACGATCCCGACAAGATCATCCGCATGCGCGTCGCCGTCGACGTCAAATAAGGAAATCCTGAAATTGAAGGCCCGGCCCGGCGTTTCCTAGCTGGCCTCGCCGATGGCGGCCTCGATGGCGTCGAGCACCGCCTGAGCGTTGGCGCCGTCGGGACCGCCCGCTTGCGCCATGTCGGGCCGCCCGCCGCCGCCCTTTCCGCCAACGGCTTGCGAGCCGGCGCGTACCAGATCGACGGCGCTGAGGCGCTCCGTCAGATCGTCGGTCACACCGACGACGACGGACGCCTTACCGTCGGTGACCGAAACCAGGGCGACGACGCCGGTCCCGACCCGAGTCTTTAAATCGTCGGCGAGGCTCTTGAGCTCCTTCGCCGGCACCCCGTCCAGAAGCCGGGGCGAGAACTTGATGCCGCCGACGTCCTTGGTTTCGGCGGCCTGGGTCTCGTCGCCGCCGGTCTCCATCCGGTTTCGGACCTCGGCCAGTTCTAATTCCAGCTTTTGGCATTCCTCTATCAGGGCTTCGATCCGTTTCGGCACGTCGGCGGGCGGCACCTTCAGGATCGTCGCCGTCAGGCCGAGCAGGTCTTCGGTTTCTTCCGCCGCGACCCCGCCATCCACGGCGGAAACGGCATCGCCTTTCTTTTCCTTCTTTTCACCACCGCCCCCGGTCGCCATCTGGCGGCGGGTGTCGGCCAGGCGGCGCTCCAGTTTGCGGCGTTCATCCAGCAGGGCGCGCACTTTTTCGGGAAACGCCGCCGGGTCCACCTGCAACAGCGCCGCGGCCTCGTTCAAGGCGGCTTCCCGTTCCGCCACGTACTTCTCGGCCGCCTCGCCGGTGACCACCTCGATGCGCCGGACGCCGGCGGCGACGGCCCCTTCGGAAACGATCTTGAACAGCCCGATGTCGCCGGTGCGCTCGACGTGGGTGCCGCCGCAGAGCTCGACCGAATAGGCGTCGTCCCTGTCCTCGCCCATGGACAGCACCCGCACCTCGTCGCCGTAAGTCTCGCCGAACAGCGCCAGGGCGCCGGCTTCGACCGCCGCTTCGGGTTCCATCAGGTGGGTTGTGACGGGGGTGTTCCCGCCCACTTGCCGGTTGACGTCGGCCTCGACCGCGGCCAGTTCGCCCGCCGTGATCGCCTTCGGATGGCTGATGTCGAAGCGCATGTGTTCGGGGGCCACCAGCGAACCCTTTTGGCTGACGTGGACGCCGAGGCGGCGGCGCAGCGCCGCGTGGAGCAAATGGGTGGCGGAGTGATTGGCGCGCACCCGGCGGCGGCGGTCGGCGTCGACATAAAGGCCGACATCAGCGCCAACCTTCAACGTGCCCTTATCGACACGGCCCAGGTGAACGTACAGACCGCTGCCTTTTTTTTGCGTGTCGGTGACCCTGAAGCTGGCGCCATCGCCGAACGTGATGGTCCCGGTGTCGCCGACCTGGCCGCCGGCCTCGCCATAAAAAGGCGTCTGGTTGACGATGACGGTGGCGTTCTGTCCGGTCTTGGCGGCGTCGGCCCGCTGGCCATCGACGACCAGGGCGAGGACATGCCCTTCCGCGGTTTCGGTGACGTAGCCGAGGAATTCGGTGGCCCCGAACTGTTCTCGGATCTCGAACCAGATTTCCTCCGTCGCCGCGTCGCCGGACCCGGCCCAGGCCTTGCGGGCTTCGTCGCGCTGGCGTTCCATAGCGGCGTTGAAGCCGTCCGAATCGACGCTCATGCCCCTGCCCCGGAGCGCGTCTTCCGTCAGGTCGAGGGGGAAACCGTAGGTATCGTAGAGCTTGAACGCCGTCTCGCCGTCCAGCGTGCCGTCTTCCTTGAGATCCGCCGTCGCTTCGTCGAGGAGCCCGAGCCCCCGGTCCAGGGTCTTCTTGAAGCGGGTTTCCTCCAATTTCAGGGTATCGGTGATCAGCGCCTCGGCGCGGGTGAGGTCGGGATAGGCGCCGCCCATCTGTTCGACCAGCGCCGGCACCAGTTTCCACATCAACGGTTCCTCCGCGCCCATCTGGTGCGCGTGACGCATGGCCCGGCGCATGATCCGCCGCAACACGTAGCCGCGGCCTTCGTTGGACGGCAGCACGCCGTCGGAAATCAGGAAACTGCTGGCCCTGAGATGGTCGGCGATGACCCGGTGCGAGACGTTGTATTCGCCCTCAGGCTCCGTCCCCGAAGCCTCGGCGGAAGCCCGGATCAGGGCCTGGAACAGGTCGATGTGGTAATTGTCGTGGGTGCCCTGCATGATGGCGGTGATGCGTTCCAGCCCCATGCCGGTGTCGATGGACGGCTTCGGCAGGTCGATCCGCTGGTCCTTGGTCACCTGTTCGAACTGCATGAACACCAAGTTCCAGATTTCGATGAAGCGGTCGCCGTCCTCGTCGGCGCTGCCCGGCGGGCCGCCGGGGATATGTTCGCCGTGGTCATAGAAGATTTCCGAACACGGGCCGCAGGGGCCGGTGTCGCCCATGGCCCAGAAGTTGTCCGACGTCGGGATGCGGAGGATCTTCTCCTCCGGTAGGCCGGCGATCTTCTTCCACAGGTCGAAGGCCTGGTCGTCCTCGGCGTAGACGGAGACCAGGAGCCTGTCTTCGGCGAGGCCGAATTCCTTGGTCACCAAGTTCCACGCCAACTCGATGGCCAGGTCCTTGAAATAGTCGCCGAACGAGAAATTGCCCAGCATCTCGAAAAACGTGTGGTGGCGGGCGGTGTAGCCGACGTTTTCCAAGTCGTTGTGCTTGCCGCCGGCGCGCACGCATTTCTGCGACGTCACGGCGCGGTTGGTGTCGCGCTTCTCGACGCCGACAAACACGTTCTTGAACTGCACCATGCCGGCGTTGGTGAACATCAACGTCGGATCGTTCAAGGGCACCAGCGGCGACGAGGCCACGATCTCGTGGCCGTGACCGGCGAAATAATCCAGAAACGCCTGGCGGATGTCGTTGACCGTCTGCATGGAGGCTAATTTAGGGCCCGGCGGCCGAGAAATAAACGTCCCAGGCGTTAAAAAAAACGGCCCTCCCCCGGATGACCGGGAAAGGGCCACGTCTTTGAGCGGCCGTTCGGAGAGGATTTCAGGGAGGCTCTATTCCCCCACCGCCTTGCCAGCTTTCGGCTTTTTCTCTTCCGCGGTCCCAGAATCTTGGGGGGCCTCGGGAGCATTGGGGGCGTCGACCTCGTCACCGTCTTCGGCGCCGCCGTCCTGGCGGATCATGGCCTCGATCCGGGCGGCGACGTCAGGGTGTTCCTTGAGGTACGCCTTGGCGTTCTCGCGGCCCTGGCCGATGCGCTCCGAATTGTACGAGAACCAGGAGCCGGATTTCTCGACCATGCCGGCGGTGACGCCGAGATCCAGGATCTCCCCGGTCTTGGAGATACCTTCGCCGTAGATGATGTCGAATTCGACCATCCTGAACGGCGGCGCCAGCTTGTTCTTGACCACCTTGACCCGGGTCTGGTTGCCGATCACCTCGTCGCGGTCCTTGATAGCGCCGATGCGGCGGATTTCCAAGCGCACAGAGGAATAGAACTTGAGCGCGTTGCCGCCGGTGGTGGTCTCCGGGTTGCCGAACATGACGCCGATCTTTATGCGGATCTGGTTGATGAAAATGATCGTGGTGTTGGACTTCGACACCGATGCCGTCAACTTGCGCAGCGCCTGGCTCATGAGCCGCGCCTGCAGGCCGACGTGATGGTCGCCCATTTCGCCTTCCAGCTCGGACCGCGGCACCAGGGCGGCCACGGAATCGATCACCAGCACGTCGAAGGCGGCCGAGCGCACCAGGGTATCGGCGATCTCCAGCGCCTGTTCGCCGGTGTCGGGCTGGGAAAGCAGCAGCTCGTTGGTGTTGACGCCGAGCTTGTTGGCGTAAATCGGATCAAGCGCGTGTTCGGCATCGATGAAGGCGCAGGTGCCGCCCAGCTTTTGCGCCTCGGCGAGCGCATGGAGCGCCAGCGTCGTCTTGCCGGAGCTTTCGGGGCCGTAAATCTCGACGACGCGGCCGCGGGGCAGGCCGCCGATGCCGAGCGCGATATCGAGGCTGATGGAGCCGGTCGGCACGACATCCGCCTCGACCACCTCGCGCTGGCCGAGGCGCATGATCGAGCCCTTGCCGAAGGCGCGCTCGATCTGCGTGACGGCCGCTTCCAGGGCCTTGTTCTTGTTCTTATCCACGGTTTCCTTTTCCACCAGACGCAACAGGGTTTCTGACATCGGGCTTTCTCTCTTTCTTATTTCACATGGGTTCAACGGATGCAATCAAGGCTAATGTACGTGTTTTGTTCTTATTTGCAAGAACTTTTTTTAATCCCTTGATATATATAATAAAAACGGAACGTATTCCTGATATGTTCGGAAAATTCCGAGTCCGAAACCGCGCCGGCCCTCCCCCGCCATCACTTCCTTCACCTTCGATGCCAGGCCCCTGAGGCTGAACGGCTTGGCCAGGAACTGGATCGTCGGGTCGCGGTCGATCTCGTCGCGGAACACGTCCTCGGCATAGCCCGACATCAAGATCACCTTCACGTCCGGCAGTTCGTGGCGGACCAGCCGCACCAGGGTGTGGCCGTCCATGCCCGGCATGACGACGTCGGAAATGATCAGGTCGATGTTTTCGTCGGTGCCGTTGATGACGTCGAGCGCCCCTTCGCCGTTCTCGGCCTCGAGCACGTTATAGCCCTTGTTGCGGAGCGCCCGGGCGCCGAACATGCGCACCGCGTCCTCGTCCTCGACCAGAAGCACCGTGCCGGTGCCGGTCAGGTCGCCCTCGGGTGCCATCTCCGGGGCCGGCGGCGGCGCGGCGGCGGCTTCGGTTTCGGCATCTTCGGTGTATTCGGGCAGATAGACGCTGAAGGTCGTCCCTTCGCCCGGCGCGCTGTCGACGAAGACGAAGCCGCGGCTTTGATGGACGATGCCGTAGACGGTGGAGAGGCCCAGGCCCGTTCCCGAACCGACCCCCTTGGTCGAGAAGAACGGCTCGAAGATCTTTTCCATGTTCTCCTTGCGGATGCCAACGCCGGTGTCGGCGACCTCGATCAAGACGTAATTGCCGGCCGGCATCAGGTCGTGGCCCCGCTGCATGGGAGCGTCGAGGCCGAACGGCGACGTGCGGATGGTGATCTGGCCGCCACCGGGCATGGCGTCCCGCGCGTTGACGACGAGGTTGATGATGACCTGGTCGAACTGCCCGCGATCGGCCTTGACCGGCATCAGGTCCTTGCCGTGTTCCAAGTTGAGCTCGATCTTCTCGCCGATCAGGCGGCCCAGTAGGCTGTTGAGCTCGTTGATCGCCTCGGTGATGTCGAGGCGCACCGGGGCCAGGGTCTGCTGACGCGAAAACGCCAGCAACTGGCGCACCAGGTTGGTCGCCCGGTTGGCGTTCTGCTTGATCTGCTGGATGTCGGCGAAGGACGGGTCGTCGGGCCCGTGGCGGGTGAGCAGCAGGTCGGAAAAGCCGATCATCGCCGTCAGAAGATTGTTGAAATCATGCGCCACGCCCCCGGCCAGCTGGCCAATGGCCTGCATCTTCTGCGATTGCGCGAACTGGACCTCCAGGTTCTTGTGCTCGGTGGTGTCGATGAAGTGGATGGCCAGGCCCGAAAGCTCGCCCAGGGCATTCTCCAGCCGGCTTGCGTAAAGGGACGTCACCAGTTGGCGTCCGCCGGCACTGGGCATGCGGACCTCCATGTGGGCGGCCCGCACGGTGCCCATGACCACCTTTGACAGCGCCGCCGAAATCTCGCCCCGGTCCTCCTTGGCCACCCGCTCGGCGAAGGGCTGGCCGATCAGAACCTCGGGATGCAACCCGACGAGCTTCAGGAAAGCGCGGTTGCATTCGGCGATGTTGCCCTGGAGGTCGAGCAGCACGATGCCCACAGGCGCCTCGTCGAACAGCCAATGGAGGCGGATTTCAGGCCGGCTGTCGCCGTTGTCCGTGGAGCCACCGGCCTGGTGTTGCCAGTCGGCGGCGGGAAGCACGACGGAACGGCTGTAGGCGGGCCCGTCGCCGCCGTCTTCGGCATAGGATTGCACCACCCAGGCCTTGAAGGTGCCGGCGTCGCGGCGCCGGAAGGTGACCTCGGCGGCACCACCGCCTTCCGGGGTTGTTCCGGGCCCGGGGTCGTCGCCGGCAATGAATTCGTCGAGCCCCCGGGAGACCATTTCCTCGGGCCTAACCCCCAGCCACCCGGCCAGGATCAGGTTGGCGAACAGGATGCGGCCTTTGCCGTCGGCGGAGAAAAAGCCGACCGGCAGCAAATCAAGGAAATCGGCCAGGCTGGTCTCTTCCTCACGGCGGACGGAATCGACTTCGCGGCTGGCGGTAATGTCCTCGGCCCGCCACAGGGCACCGCCTCCGGCCACCGGGCTGACCGTCAGGCGCCGCCATTCGACAGTGCCGGGGGCGCCGGTGCCGGAAGCAACGGAAAATTCGGCGCGCCCCCCGACCCCGGTTTCGGCGTTCGATTTGAGGCGCTGAAACGCCGTCACCGCCTCGTCGCCTCCGAGGGCCCGGCCGATGGCATCCAGGGATTCGACCTGGCCGCCGCTGCCGGCCGCGGCAGCCATATGGAACAGGCGGTGGAAGGCCGGGTTGGTATAGACGAAGGAACCATCGCCAGCGACGATCAGAAGGCCGTCCGGAGCGTCGTCGGCGGCCGAGCGGAGCATCCGGGCGGCCGGGTCGTCGGCGCCGGACGCGCCCAGGGTCCAGGCCAGAAAAGCAAGCGCCGCCAGGGCCAGGCCGGTCACCGTGAGGGCATGAACCGAGTAGGCAGGCCCCGACATGTGGAGCACTGCCGCCGCACCGGCGAGAATGCCCGTCAACACCACCCACAGCACTGGGCCGCGAAGCCAGTTCGGCATTCCGTTGGTGGAATTTTTCGGGCTGTTTCCGGATTCTGCCATCACGCGCTCCGCCTTCGGTCCATTCCATCGTTCGCCGAGCCGCCGTTCAATGACTTTTACAACTCCGCCGCGCCTATTGCACAGGCGGATCGCCCTCTGCCTGGTCTTCCAGGGGCGGTAGGGTTCCCCGCTGGCGCATGACGAAGCCGATGACCTCGGCCACCGCCTTGAAGTGTTCGGGCGGGATTTCCTCATCCAGTTTGACGCCGGCATAGAGAGCGCGGGCCAGGGGCGGGTTTTCGACGATCGGCACGTCGTGGGCCTTGGCGACCTCGCGAATGCGCATCGCCAGGTGATCGATGCCCTTGGCGACCAGCTTCGGCGCCGTCATATCATCCATCTTGTACTCGAGGGCGATAGAATAGTGCGTCGGGTTGGTAATCACCACGTCCGCCTCGGGCACCGCCGCCATCATCCTTTGCTGGGCGCGTTCCATGCGTACTTTTCTGATCCTGGCCTTGATCTGGGGATCGCCTTCGGACTGCTTATGTTCGTCCTTCACTTCCTGTTTCGACATCATCATTTTCTTTTTGAAAGCATGTTTCTGATAAGCGAAGTCCAGGGCGGCGATCACCGTCATCACCCCGACGGTGCCGATGGCCAGCAGGATGGCAATAATATTGATGCGGTCCATTACCTGGGCGAGGTCGTAATACGGGATCAGGGTAAGGTCCTGCAACATCGGCAAGGCCATGGAAAACGCCACGATGCCGACGGCCAAAAGTTTGAGGATGCCCTTGAGGAATTCCATCAGCGCCCGGGGCCCGAACATCCGCTTCACGCCGCTGATAAGCGACACCTTCTTGATGTCCGGCTTGATTTTCTCGGGCGCGAAGATCAACCCGAACTGGACAATGTTTGAGAACAGGGCGATAACGAACAACAGGGCCAGAAGCGGCGCCAGGATCAGGCCGATTTTCACGGACAGGGTGGCCACCAACTGGAGCAAGTGGGCGAAATCGGCGGGAACGGCGTGGGGATTCCTGATGAAGGGTTCGATGGTGTCGCGGATGTTGGCGGTCATGAAAGGCGCCATGAAGACAAGTCCGGCGGTGCCGCCAAGCAGGATCATCCAGCTCTTGATTTCCATCGACTGGGCGACTTGGCCTTTCTTTTTGGCATTCGCCAGTTTTTTCTCGGTTGGGTCTTCTGTTTTTTGTGAGTCGTCTTCTTCTGACATCGAACAATCCTCTGGATGACCCGATTAATTTACAGGTCAATCCATTAAGGCAATATGAAGCCCCGGTAACCCTCTTCGAAGCTCCTCAGGAAGACCACCAAGATACCCGAGACGGAAATCGCCAGGACCCATATCTGGACCCCGATCTGGAACGGCAGGCCGAAGAAAAAGACCTGCAACGTGGGCATCAGCCGGCCCAGCAGGCCGAGGCCGATGTAATAGGTCAGGCCGACGATGACGAACGGCGACGCCAGCTTGAGGCCGAGCGCGAAGCTGTCGGCGACCTTCCGCGCCATCACGAAGGTGATGTCCTCCATCGGCAGCGCCCGGCCCGGCACGAACATGGTGTAGCTGTCGGCGGTGGCCATGATCATTACGTGATGCAGGTCGACGACGAAAACGAGCACGACGCCCATGGTCAACAGGAACCCGGCGATGGTCGAACTTTGCTGTTCGGCGATCGGGTCCTGGATCAGGGCGTTGGCCATGGAGGAAACGTAGGCAATGATCGTGCCGGCGGTTTGCAGGGCGCTCATCATAATGCGGGCGAAGGTGCCGAAAAAGGCGCCGATCAGGACCTCGCCGATGATCAGGATGCCCATGCCGGCGACCGTCGGCGGGCGGACCGGCAAGGTGGGGATCAGCACCGGCGCGAGGACGAAGCTGAGGGCCAAGGCGATCGAAACCCGCATGCGGTTGGGTAAGAATCTGGAACTGAACCCCGGCAATAAGGCCATCGCCGTTCCGAGGCGGGAGAAAATCAGGAAAAAACCGAACAGGTTTAGGGAAAGGATTTCCTCGAGCATGAAGGTTCAGCCGAGAGTGACGATGAGGCTGTACAGTTGCTGAGCGTATTCCTTCAGCGTCGTCATCATGAACGGCAAAAAAAAGATCAAGGCCGCGAAGATCACCAGGATCTTGGGCACGAACGTCAATGTCATTTCTTGAATGGTGGTCAGGGCTTGGAACAGCGCGATCAGGAGGCCGATCAGTAACCCCGCCAGCATAATCGGGCCAGCCAGTTGCAAGGCGACCCATATGCCGCTTCGTCCAATTTCCAGTATGGAGGCCTCGTCCACGCTCTTCCCCTATCCAACCGGGGCCCTATCCAACCCGGGCCCTATCCAGCCCCGGCCCGCCGGTGAGGCAGGCAAGGCCTACATGGGCATCCGGATAATATCCTTGTAGGCCTCGATGACCTTGTCGCGAATCGCCACGACAGTCTGTATCGTCACCTCGGCTTCGGCAACCGCGGTGACCACCTGGCCGATATCGGCGCGGTCGGCGATGCCGGCGATGGAGAATTGTTCGCTGCGCTCGCCGATTTTCTTGGCTTCGGAAAGCGCCCCTTTGACCAGATCGGCAAACTCATTCCCTTTCGAGGGTTTGTCGGATTGGATTCCCTGCGGACGGCCCTTGGCCGCCTCGTTATAGGCGTTAAGGACCTTGGTGATGTTTTGCGCGGCTGTCATCGGCATTGAAGGCTCCTGTTATCGCGGTTGTTTCCCGTTCAGGCTGGCGGTTTAGCGCAGCACGTCGATGGTGAGGTTCAGCATCGCCTTCGAGGCCTTGATGACGTTGAGGTTGGCCTCATAGGACCGCTGCGCCTCGCGCATGTCGGTCATTTCGATCAGCGTGTTGACGTTCGGGGTCAGGACATACCCGTCGGCATCGGCGGCCGGGTGGCTGGGCTCGTAGCGCTTGCCGAATTCCGATTTGTCGGGCCGGACCTTGCCGGCGCGCACCGTCTCGAGGCCGATGGACCGGTCCAGTTCGTTCTTAAACGTGATCACCTGGCGCCGATAGGGCTTGTCGCCCGGGTCCTGGGGCAGCGAATTGACATTGGCGATGTTTTGCGAAATCACCCTAAGCCGCTGTCCCTGGACCCACATGCCGGCGCCGGAAATACGCATTGTCTTTATGAGGTCGTCCATGAATCCAAACCTTCTCCCTTGTTGATGGCGCCCCTGGATTGCGCCGGCGGCGCCGGCCCCAATGGCCGCCGCCTAACGGCGGCCACCGATGGCCATTTTCAACATATTGAGGTGCTTCTTATAAAGCTCGGTGGTCAGGCGGTGGGAAATCCCGGTTTCGCTCAATTTCGCCATCTGCTCTTCGAGAACGACCGAATTCCCGTTCGGACTTGTCTCCATGGGCCGGCGTTCCGTTTCGACTTTGGACTCGATCGCCCGCTTGGGGATGCCGGTCAGATGGGAACCCGCCGTCGCAACCATGCGAATGTTTGAACTTTGGTTGCTGACCAAATCTTTGAATTTCAAGGCCTTGAGATCGCGGGCCTTGTATCGCGGCGTGTCCGAGTTGGCGATGTTCTGGGCCAGAACCTCCTGGCGATGGCCTAGCCACGCCAACCGTCCTTTGATGACGCTGAATAAGGAAAGCTTGTCGAGTTCCATAACCCTGACGTTTTCGTTGTCCCGTTCCAGGTCCGGCTTTCGAACCGTTCGGTGCCGGTT
>PTLK01000199.1 GCA_002938075.1 Alphaproteobacteria bacterium MarineAlpha3_Bin3 | reverse complement strand
ATCCTCTCCGACCCTGATCAGAGACGACGTCGAAGTCGTCGAAAAAACAACTCCCTACGATGGTTATTTCAAGCTCGATATCTATCGCTTGAAACACAAGCTTTTCGAGGGCGGCTGGAGCGGCGAGATGACCCGCGAGATCTTCGAACGCGGACACGCCGTCTCCGTATTGCCTTATGACCCGGTTCTCGACCACGTGGTGTTGATCGAGCAGTTCCGGCCCGGCGCCTATGCGGCGCTGGCTTCCGACTGGTTCGACGGAGATGCTTCGCCGTGGCTTATCGAATGCGTCGCCGGCATCATCGAAAAAGGCGAAGACCCCGAAGACGTCGCCCGGCGCGAAACGGTCGAGGAAACCGGGTGCCGGCTCGGGGAAATCATACCCGTCTGCCACTACCTGTCATCGCCCGGCGGCACCTCGGAATCGGTGTTCGTTTTTTGCGGACAGGTCGACGCCTCGAATGCCGGCGGTATATACGGGCTCACGGACGAGCACGAAAACATCCGGGTTTGCTCCACCCCCGCCGAGGAAGCCTTTCAGTTGCTGAACGACGGGCGGATCATCAACGCCATGACCCTTATCGCCCTTCAGTGGCTCACCGCCAACCACGATCGTGTCCGCGCCCTTTGGCGGGGCTTAGGTGCTTGATCGCCTCCCGGACGGTCTTTACCTTCAAGGGTCAACCTAGGGAGGGGTACCCATGAAAGTCCTGGACGGTTTTGCCGAAACCGTCGGCAATACGCCGTTGATTCGCCTGCGCGAGGTTTCCGAGGAGACAGGCTGCGAAATCCTCGGCAAGGCCGAATTCCTTAATCCCGGCAGCTCGGTGAAGGACCGCGCGGCGCTGTTCATCATCAAGGATGCCGAGGAAAGGGGCGCCCTTGAACCCGGCGGCCTGATTGTCGAGGGAACCGCCGGCAACACCGGGATCGGATTGGCCCTTTGCGGCAACGCCCGGGGTTATCGGACACTGATCGTGATCCCGGAAACCCAAAGCCAGGAAAAGAAAGACATGCTCAGGCTTTGCGGGGTCGAACTGAAGGAGGTCCCCGCCGTTCCCTACAAGGACCCCAACAACTACGTCCATGTCGCCGAACGGCTGGCCCAGGAAATGGCCAAAACCGAAACCAACGGCGTGCTTTACGCCAACCAATGGGACAATACGGCCAACCGCCGCGCCCACCTGGAAGGCACCGGGCCGGAAATTTGGCAACAGACCGATGGCAAGCTCGACGGCTTTATCTGCTCCATCGGCACCGGCGGCACGGTGGCCGGGGTGTCCATGTTCTTGAAGGAGAAAAATCCCGATGTCCAGATCGCCATCGCCGACCCCTTGGGCGCTTCCATGTTTAGTTACTATTCGACCGGCGAGTTGAAGGGCGAAGGTGATTCCATCGCCGAAGGCATCGGCCAGGGGCGGATCACCGGCAACCTTGAAGGCGCCGTCGTCGATATGCCGTTCCAGATTCCCGACGCCGAAGCGCTGCCGTACATCTTCGACCTGCTGAAACATGAAGGGCTTTGCCTCGGCGGCTCCAGCGCCATCAATATCGCCGGCGCCGTCCGGATGGCCAGGGAAATGGGTCCCGGGCACACCATCGTCACCATCCTCTGCGATTACGGCGACCGTTATCAAAGCAAGCTTTTCAATCCGTCGTTTCTCAAGGAGAAAGGCCTGCCGGTTCCGGACTGGCTGGAATAAGGGGTTTCGGGCGCCATGGATTACGCCAACCCGGAGGCGCTGGTCGGTACCGAGTGGATGGCCGAAAACCTCGACGTGCCGGGGGTGCGCGTCATCGACGCCACCTATTTCCTGCCCGCTGCCGAACGCGGCGCCGAGGCCGAATTTGCCGCCCGCCATATCCCGGGCGCGGTTTTTTTCGATATCGACGACATCGCGGACAGTTCCACTGACCTGCCCCATATGCTCCCCAGTGCGGATAAGTTTTCGGCCAAGGTAGGTGCGCTCGGCATCGCCAACGGCGATTATGTCGTCGCCTACGATGCCAACGGCGGTGCCTTGGCGGCGGTCCGGGCATGGTGGATGTTCCGGGTCTTCGGCCACGATAAAGTGGCGGTGCTGAACGGCGGCCTGCCCAAATGGCTTGCCGATGGGCGGCCGATGGAGTCCGAAACTACCGCCCCGGCCGAGGCCGTCTTCACGGCTATTATGGACCCGTCGCTGGTGCGCAGCGCCGAGCAGCTATTGGCCAACATCGAAACCGGCGCCGAGCAGGTGGCCGACGCCCGCAGCCCGGAACGGTTCGAGGGCACGGCGCCGGAGCCCCGCCCGGGCGCCAGGGCCGGCCACATCCCGGGAAGCGTAAGCCTTCCCTATACCGGGTTGATGGATCAGGACCGGGACTTTGTCATCCGCCCTGCCGGCGAGATCGCCGCCGCCATCGCCGAGGCGGGCCTCGATAGGGACCGGCCCGTCGTCGCCAGTTGCGGCTCCGGTGTCACCGCCGGCGTCTTGGCGCTTGGTTTTTACCTGTTGGGAAAGGATGATGTGGCGGTCTACGACGGCTCGTGGTCGGAATGGGGGTGCCGCGAGGACACCCCGGTCGAAACCTAGCCCCCGCCCCCTTTATCAGAGGTGCCGGACGATGACCCCCAAGGCGGGTAAGGACCCATCGGTCATTACGTACTTGGAAATGACCGAGCAGCCCACGTCCCCGCCGCCGGTGCCGGCGGCGAAGCTAGCGCTGCTAAGGGCTGAACGGCCGCCGGTCCCCTTCTACCGCTTTCTCTATGAACAGATTGGCCGGCGGTGGCAGTGGACCGAACGGGTCCAAATGGACGATGAGGCCTTGGCCGCCGTCATCCATGACGAGAACGTGGAAATCTATGTGCTATACGCCGGAGGCGCGCCGGCCGGCTTCAGCGAATTGGACCGGCGCCAGAGCCCTGACATCGAGCTTGCCTATTTCGGCCTGATGGCGGAATTCACCGGGCGGGCTTTCGGCGCCCATTTTCTCCGCTGGACAGTCGATCAGGCATGGACCCATCAGCCCGAAAGGCTTTGGGTGCAGGCATCGAGCGAGGACGACCCCCACACCCTATCCCTTTACCAACAAAGCGGCTTCGTCGTTTACGACCAGAAGACGGTCGAGTCAGGGGCCTAGAGGGCCATTCACGTCCTGGATCGCTTCGATCCAGGACGATAAGACCCTAGTGCGACAGGATTTGACTTAGGAATAGCTTGGTGCGTTCGTGTTGCGGGTTGTTGAAGAATTCGTGCGGCTCGTTCTGTTCGATGATCTCGCCCTCATCCATGAAGATCACCCGGTCGGCAACTGTCTTGGCGAAACCCATCTCATGAGACACCACGATCATAGTCACGCCGGTCCCGGCGAGCTCGATCATCACGTCCAGAACCTCCTTTATCATCTCCGGATCCAATGCCGAGGTTGGCTCGTCGAAAAGCATGATCTTCGGCGACATGCAGAGAGAGCGGGCAATGGCCACCCGCTGCTGCTGGCCGCCGGAGAGCTGGCCCGGGTACTTTGCGGCCTGCTCAGGAATCCTAACCCGCTCGAGATGCTTCATTGCAATTTCCTCCGCCTCGGCCTTGCGTATCTTGCGTACCCAGATCAATGCCAACGAGCAGTTTTCCAGGACGGTGAGGTGGGGAAACAGGTTGAACTGCTGAAACACTATGCCAACCTCGGAGCGAATGATCTCGATGTTATTCAAATCGCCGGTCAGCTCGACGCCATCGACGAAGATTTCCCCTTTCTGATGTTCCTCGAGCCGGTTTATGCAGCGGATCAGGGTGGACTTCCCAGA
>PTLK01000198.1 GCA_002938075.1 Alphaproteobacteria bacterium MarineAlpha3_Bin3 | reverse complement strand
GCCTGACCGTGGTCGAGATCATGGACGCCGTCCATGCCGGGCGCATCAAGGGCATGTACATCATGGGCGAGAATCCGGCGATGTCGGACCCCGACGCCGGCCACGCCCAGGAGGCCCTGGCCAAGCTCGAGCACTTGGTGGTCCAAGACTTATTCCTGACCGAAACCGCGTGTTTCGCCGACGTGGTGCTGCCGGCATCCGCCTGGCCGGAAAAAGACGGTACCGTCACCAACACCAACCGCCAGGTCCAGATGGGCCGCAAGGCCATCGAGTTGCCCGGCGACGCGCGCCAGGACTGGTGGATCATCCAGGAAATCGCCCGCGGCATCGGCCTCGATTGGAACTACGGCCATCCCCGGGACGTGTTCGCCGAGATGGCCGCCGTCATGCCGTCGCTTGCCAACATCACCTGGGAGCGGGTGGATCGGGAAAGCTCCGTCACCTATCCCTGCCCGGCCCCGGACGAGCCCGGCAGCGACATCGTCTTCGGCGACGGCTTCCCGACCCCGAGCACGCGGGGCAAGCTGGTGCCGGCTGAGATTCTCCCCGCCGACGAGATGCCCGACGATGAATACCCCATGATCCTGACCACGGGGACCCATCTCGAGCACTGGCACACGGGCGCCATGAGCCGCCGTTCCCTGGTGCTCGACGCCCTCGAGCCCGACGCCGTGGCCTCCGTCAACCCCGACGATCTCGGCGAAATCGGTGTCGAGCCCGGTGACATGATCCGGGTCATGACCCGGCGCGGCGCCATCGAGATGAAGGCCCGGGCCGACGTCGCCGTCCCCCGCGGCGTCGTCTTCATCGCCTTTTGCTTCGTCGAGGCCTCGGCCAACCTGCTCACCAACCCGGCCCTCGACCCCATCGGCAAGATTCCCGACTTCAAGTTCTGCGCCGTCAAGGTCGAAAGCGCGGGCCGCGTCGGCGGCGCGGCGGAATAGTTACGAAAGCCAAAATGACCTGGTTATTGTGGCTTGAGAAGCCCCCGACTGGGGGCCGCCGCTAATGTGGCGAGCCAAGGGCGCGGACGCACCCGCATGGGGAGCCGGGCCACCTGAGTGGATTTTAGAATCATTTCCCGGCTTTTTCGACCAAATTCAACGCCAGCGCCTGCACGGTGGGGCTACGATCCTTGATTTCGGCTTTCAGGTCTCCCGCGTCGATGGGATATTTCTTCAGCATTACGGCCAGGATCGATTCACACACCAGCACATGGGCGGACAGGTTTTCAGTTTCCTCCATGCGCTCCTTGGCGTTTTCGCCGAACGACTGAAGCTCGGCGGTGATCGCTTTCAGGCTTTCTTCCAGGTTGTTGATCTGCTGGAAAAAGCCCGATTCCTCCAACAGGTCGAGAAACACCTGATGAGCCTTGGCCCCCTCGGGGGCCGGTTCCGGGCCTTGGTCCTTGCCGTCTTGATCGGACATGCTTTCCCCCTGTTATTTTCGTCTTCAGCATACCGGCCTCGGCCCGCCCTGTCATGGCAAAGCCTTGAAAAACGACGGTCAGCGGCGAGGTCAAGGTGCCGGTTGTAACGTTTTTTTGTTGCTTTACAATGGCCCTGTCCGGTTCGGTCGGGCATTAGACTTGGGAGGGGAAAACATCATGAAATCGTTTTGGTTCGGCTCTATCGCCGCCGTCATTATCGCCGTCGTCGCCGGCGTCGTCCTGTCGGGCAGCGGAATGACGACGGGCGAGAGGTATTCTTCGGCTAACACCCGCCTCTAGGTACCAGCCGCATTGCCGCCTTTTGACGGGGCCGCTCCCGCGGTCGCGGATCAGTTCTTACGGGCGTGTTCCGTGAGCAGCTTGGCGAAGGACGCCATGTCCCTGTCCACGATGCGCGCGGCTTTCGTCTCCATTTTCCGATAGCGTTCGATGACCTCCAGGCCGAGGTCAGTGACCTCGGCGCCGCGCCGCACGCCCCGGTGACGGTGGTCACCAAATTCCCGTGAAAACACCGGTTCATGGTGTACACCAGCAGCCAGGCCCGGCGGTAGGACATGCCCATGGCCCGCGCGGCGGCCGCAATCGACCCGGTTTCGGCGATGGCCTCAAACAAGTCTACCTTGCCCGGGCCGAGGGCGGTGGCCGCGCCGATGAGGATGCGGACCCGTGGCCGCGGTTTCCTGGGGGTTTCCATGGCTTAAGGAAAAACCTTGTCCATCGCCATCAAACCGGCGATGAAGGGGATATGTCAACAGCGTCGCCGTGTCCCTGTCGGCATTCCAGGCCGGCTTCGGGTGCAGGCAGTCAGTACAACATTAAGCGCGGCTCAGTTCACGGGTCGTACGTCGAAGGAGATGCTGATACGCTTTCCCGCGCTCTCGAATGGCACGGTCCGGTGGTAGAAGTAGGAAGGAAACAACAGCATCAGCCCTTCCTCGGGCTGAAACGCCCGTACCTCGGGCTCCACTCTGCAGTGGAAGTGCGACGAGGGGCGACCGAATTCGATCCAACCGGCCTGCCCTTGTGCGGGGATTTTGATGATATCCGGCAATTCAACGTAGTAGACGCCACTCAGCCACGCGGTCGGGTGGATATGGGGTAGTTGATGCCCTTGCGCTTCTAGCACAATGCTCCAGGCGGTCAGCCACAAACCCTGCGGTCGGTTGGCGAGAAACGGATGCGCCGGGTCCGCCGGCAGCGAGTGCAAGTAGTCTTCGGCCGCCCCGCGTATCATCCCTTCCAAGACCGCGACCGGCCCTTTCGGCTCAACCAGGAGCTCGCCCGAGTGCTTTCCCAAACGGGTTGCGTGACTGGCGGGTGCGAAAACCAGGGTTGGGTGGGCGCAGACGTGGCGCGCCAGCGCCGCGTTGAAGTCGGCCTGGCTGGTGAATCCAGCCGGGGCCGTAAAGCGTACGGGCCGGATGAAGCGATCGAAGTCGACTAGGAAGCGCACCGCATCCCGCTGGCCGAGTTCGTCGAGGGCAATGGCCTTGAAGGCAAGCACGCAACTGTTGCAGGGATGGACCTTGAGATACGCGTCGCACACGTCCACCGCCGCCTGCGGATCACCCTGTTCCAACAGGACGTCGCCGAGGTTGGCATGGGCCGGGGCATGGTCCGGCTCGATGGCGATGGCGCGCCGGTAGGCGGCCTCGGCCTCATCGAGTCTGCCCAATTCCTTCAGCGCGTATCCTAGGTTGACGTGCGCTTCGGTATAGTCCGGTTTGATGTCGAGAGCCCTGTGGTAGGCCGCGATAGCTTCATCGAACCTCCCCCGTTCCTGCAAAACGATGCCGTGGTTGTAGTGGGCCTCGGCGTGGTCGGGCTTGATTTCAAGCGCGCAACCGTAGGCGGCCTCAGCCTCATCGAACTTCCCCAGTTCCCATAGCACGCTGCCAAGATTGGTGTGCGCGTCGGCGTGGTCGGGCTTGATTTTAAGCGCACGACCGTAGGCGCCCACGGCTTCATCGAGCTTGCCCAACGCTTTCAGCGCGTTGCCGAGATTGAAGTGCGCCTCCGCAAAGCCCGGGTTGATTTCAAGGGCACAACCGTAGGAGGCCTCGGCTTCATTGAACCTTGCCGACGCTTCCAGCACGATGCCGAGGTTGTAGTGGGCGTCGAAGTGGTCGGGCTTGATTTTAAGGGCGCGCCGGTAGGCAGCCTCGGCCTCATCGAACCTGCCCAACGCTTTTAGCATGTTGCCCAGGTTGTTGTGCGCATCGACGTAGTCAGGCCTACGAGCCACCGCCCCTTGCAGCAACTTGAGCCCTTGGTTGACGTCGCCGGACTGGAAAGCGGCTACGCCGCCTAGATTGAGGGCATCCGTGTGGTCTGGTTGGGCGGTGAGGATTTGCCGGTACAACCGCAGCGCTTCCTGTGGGCGGCCGGCTTG
>PTLK01000197.1 GCA_002938075.1 Alphaproteobacteria bacterium MarineAlpha3_Bin3 | reverse complement strand
CCCCCCCGCCCTAGCGGTAGAACTGGATGTGGTAGGCGGCCACCAGCACGGCCAGAAACGCGATCAGGAACGGCAGGAAAGGTATGAACTTCCGTCCGAATGCCTTTATTGAGTCCATTTCGCTAAGTCTTTTCTAAATCTGGAACGGAAGGCGCCAGAAGTAGTTGGCGACATAGAGTATTCCGACAACGCCGGTGATGGTCCCCAGCATCGATTTGAGATATTTCTCGGGGATGAACTTCTGAGTTTTCGACCCCAGCCAGGCGCCGAAGATCGCGCCAGCCGCCACGAACAGGCCGAAGCTCCAGTCCGGCGGGGTCGACACCCCGGTCAACATGGGCAGCGTAAGGGTGTAGGAAATCAGGCCCGTAATCGAGAGAACGATGACGAAGGGAATGGTCCCGGCCACCAGCACATACATCGGCAGGCCATAGAAACTCACCAGGATGGGCACCAACATGAAACCGCCGCCGACCCCGAGTGCCGAGGCGACGATGCCAACGATAAAACCGATAAGAACCATTGCCGGCACGCTGAAGGACCGCCGCTCGCCCCAGTAACTGATCGTCAAGCGCTTCCACGACCGCTCTTCGGTAACGATCCTGAAGTCGGACGGCAGTCCCGACGGCGCCTCGCCATCGGCCAGGCGCGCCTGCATCATCTTGTCGAAGCGTTCCTTGAATTCCCGCTGCCGGGTCGTGCGTTGCAGATACCAACTGGTGGTTTGTATCCACAGGTGCACGGACATGAAAAACAGCACGATGCCGATCACCGCCTTAAAGGGGACGGGATCGCTCAGCCAATAGACGCGGATGAACGGACCAATGGGCGAGCCGAGAATGGCACCGATACATAGCCACAATGCCAGGTCCAGGTTCCACTGTTTTCCCCGCCAGTATCCGAGCAGAGCCCCGAACGGATTGAGGAACGTGGTAATCAACGATGTCGGGCTGACGCTGATGCTGGTGAATTCCAGCACCGACATGGAATAAGGCAGCGAGAATATGCCGCTGGCCTCGCCGACGATGGCCATAAGGTAGCCGGTCCAGAACCCCATCCACACGAGATGCCAGAGGGGCACCCGGACGCCGGCGATGGGAAAGGCCACGTCGCCTCCCGGCACGAAGCCGTACTGGAGATGGGCGGCGAGCAGCCCGAGGCCGAAAACCACGACGATCATCGGAACCTGGTCGCGCAGGAATTCCCTGAGCAAGGGATTTTGGGCCAGGAAGCCGGCCGTTGGAGGCGCCAGCGAATCCGTGCCGGGGTTTGTCGGATTTTCCATCGATCCCGTTGTCTACGTTTTAGCCTGGCTTCGATTATTGAGTTTTTCTTTCACATCCCGGACCAACTCTTTGATCGACGGCCACAAGGACCAGAACAGAAATAGGAACGCGATGCCCATGATGACGGCGGTCCTCGGCCGCAACAGGAATTCGGCCGGCGTCACGTAGCTGGCCAGGGACGTCAGGAAAAATCTCTCCATGAGCGGCCCGAGGATGAGACCCAGGACCAAGGGCGTGGTCGGAATGTTGTAGCGCTTCATGAAATAGCTCAGCACCCCGAACCCCAGCGCGATATAGATATCGAAGCCGACATTCCCCAGATGCCATCCAACTTCGTGGGAATCATACCACAATTCCAGCGCCAAGGGAGCTGTATCCCCTTTGCCGCCATCCGATAGCATGATTTTGGTAATCGGCCCGCGCTTGGAATGCCATTCGGTCATTTTTCTTGCCATCCAGACACACTTCTCCTGTCGCTTTCTCCTGGCCGTCGATTTCCTCGGCCTACGCCGGAACGGGTCTTCGTCGTAGATCATCAATCAGGTTCAGGATTTTCCGGAACAGTTCCCTCGGCACGGCAACCTCGGCTAATTGGAACGTGACGTACCGGCCATGGCTGACCACTTTCGCACCGATCTTCACCAGCTTCTCCCGTAGCGTCGTCAACGACCAGTGTTCCACCTCCTTCGGCAAGGCCAACGTCCGCATGAAGTTGGCAAGATTGTAGGCCAGGGCGTGAAGCTGGAGCCGAACCTCGTTGTTGCGGAACTTGCCACATGACAGCCGGGTCCATTTGACGGCGTTCTTACCCTCCTTGATGTACTGCTCCGCTTTGCCTCTTTGATTGTAGAAAGCCACCACCCGCTCGGCTGGCCGGGACAGGTTGGTGACGATGAAGCCGACACGGGGATGCAGTTCGCCGAGACTAACCAACAAAATCAACGGGTTAGATTGTTAATACAGGAAATAACAACAGGCAGGTGGGACTCGTTATTAATCAACGGGTTAGCCCTGCAAGAACAGGGTTAAAACAGGGCGACGGCTAAACCAATACCAGAACAGCCCGGAAATGCCGATATTGGCGCGAAACCACCCCCATTTGGAACCTATATGGAACCTAAAAGCATCAAGGGGCTAGGTTGCTTAACCTAACTCCTTAATTTTATTGGTGCCGGCGGTAGGAGTCGAACCCACGACCTGCCGCTTACAAGGCGGCTGCTCTACCAACTGAGCTACGCCGGCATCGGTGGAGGTTTCAGGGCCAGTATACCCATTGCCTGGGGACGATAAACCCCCGCCGCCCCCTGCGTACTAGGGCCGGCCACGCCTAAACTCATAAAGGGAGACGGCGGCGACGTTGGAGAGGTTCAGGCTTTCCACCCGGTCTGAGATCGGCACCCGCACCAACAGGTCGCATGAATCCCGGACCAGGCGGCGCAGGCCGCCGCCTTCGGAACCGAGGACAAGAGCCACCTTACCCGTCAGGTCGGCTCCGGCGAGGATTTCCTTGGCGCTGCCATCCAGTCCCAGGCACCAGAACCCGGCATCCTTGAGGGTCTTCAGGGTGCGCGCGACATTAACCGTGCGCACCAAAGGCACCCATTCAACGGCGCCGGACGCGGCCTTGCAAAGGGCGCCCGCGACTGGCGGCCCGTGGCGGTCCTGGACGACGACGGCGGCGGCGCCGAAGGCGGCCGCCGATCGCATCACCGCGCCGACGTTTCGGGGATCAGATACCTGGTCAAGGACGACGATGACAGCCTCATCCGTGCCCGCGGTGGGGAGCACATCCTCAATAGCAAGCTTCCCCAGCGGCCCGGCCAACAGCGCCACGCCCTGATGGACGGCGCCGGAGTCAAGGAGGCGCTCGATTTCGCCGCGATCGAGACTTTCGATCTCCGGCCCGTCGGGCACCGATTGACAGGCCTTTGACACCTTGGTCTCCAAATCCTTATCCCCCGAGGCGGTAATGAGCACCCGGAGGCAGGTCCGCACAGGATTGGCCAGGGCAGCCAAAACCGCATGAACGCCATAGATCCAATAAGGCTCCCCGGCTTTTTCCGAACGGCGGCGCCGGCCGCCGCCGGCAAGAGATTCGGCCTTTGAATTGCGCGCTTTTTTAGGCTTCGAAGGATGCTTGCGTTTGCCCATGATTGTCAGTAACATGAACGAAATTGCTGGGTCTGCAAGTGTCTCGGCGGGCTTTTTGTCCACCACCGAGGTACGCGCGGACTTTTATGCTGTCTTTAAGTAGTTAATAAGGGTTTGTATTTCCACATTTTTTTCGGTTTCCCCTCTGTTGCCGCTCGATCGGCGGTTGGCGCGGGATGGGGGTATGCCAGGAGGGGTGCCCGAGTGGCTAAAGGGGACGGGCTGTAAACCCGTTGGCGTACGCCTACGTTGGTTCGAATCCAACCCCCTCCACCAGCTTTATGGAATCCGGCCGCAAGGGCCTGTTCTTAAATGGTTGTTGGGTTTTTGGGGAACGCGGGTGTAGCTCAGTGGTAGAGCAGAAGCCTTCCAAGCTTACGACGAGGGTTCGATTCCCTTCACCCGCTCCAACCTTTGACGTTTTATCGACTGGGATACCG
>PTLK01000196.1 GCA_002938075.1 Alphaproteobacteria bacterium MarineAlpha3_Bin3 | reverse complement strand
CGCCTACCCGCTTGCCTTCCGGGATGTCTTTTGGGCCTCCCCCTCCGCCGGGTCATTGTTCTTGTGGGCATCCTTGGCGACGTCCTTGGCGGCGGAATCGGGGTCGGTTATTTTCTTCAAATCGTCCACGGCGCCGCTCATTTCGTCGTGCAAGTCCTTGTCCAGGTCCATGTCTTTGGTAATCTCGCCGGTCGGATCGACGGCATCCTCGATCTTCTTGGCTATGTCCAGGCCGCCGGGGGTGTCCAGTTCTTTTTTCAGATCATCCAGGTCGGCCTCGCGGACGACCTCGTCGAGGCCGTCCTGAAAGTCGCGCGCCATAGACCGCGCCTTGCGGATCCATTTGGTAATGGTCCTGATGGCGCCGGGCAGGTCCTTGGGACCGATGACGATGATGGCGAGAACGGCAAGGATGAAAAGTTCTTGCCAGCCGATGTCGAACATGGCGGATCAGAGCTCCCTGCAGAGGGCGGGGTTGGCGGGTTGGCGGGGCGCAGGGGCGCGGTTTCAAGGGCGACGGCCCAGGACGGCCCCAAAAGGACGGCCCGGTCAGCCTTGCTGAGCCTCGTTCTTTTTCGGCTCGGGTTTGGAAACTTCCTCCGCTTGCTCCGATTTAAGGGCCTTTTTCCCTTCTTCCGGCACCGCTTCGGCCTCCTCCTCCTTCATGCCCTTCTTAAAGGATTTCAAGCCCTTGCCGAAATCGCCCATCAGCCGGGAAATCTTGCCGCCGCCGCCGAACAGAACCAGGACAACGACCAAGACGATCAGCCAATGCCATATGCTAAACGTTCCCATAGTGGTTTACTCACTTGTTTTTATACGGATTCGGTGGCGGATAATGGCAGAAAGCCTAGGCCGTAGCAATGCACGGGATGGCGAAGCCCGATTGGCTGAATCCAGGGCCGATTTCGGCCGAGTTGGGGGCCGATCAGCGGAGCCCGGCGAGCAGCCGCATGGCCTGTTTTTCGCACCCGTTCCGGGCCATCCACACGGCCCGGTGGGCATCCGACGGCAGGTCGCCGGGAACCAGGTGCAGCTTGATCTTGCGGACCGTCCGCGAGCCCTTCATGCGAAGCAGATAGCGGGCGCCGTCGGTAAGGTTCACCTTGGACGGCCATTTCAGGGTGGCGCTTCCGGCTGGCCATTCGGCCTTCGACTTGCTTTTGTCGGTGAGGTTCTTGAGCGTCAGGATCCGGGCCTTGACCGCCTTTTCCCGCCATAGCATCGCCGGCCCCTTGGCCTTGACGCAAAAATCGCCCGATTTGCCGGTGTTGACGACCCAGGCGTCGGAAGGCGGTTTCGCCGGCTCAATGTGCATGGGGGCGGAATACGTCAAGGTGCCGCTTTTCGGCGAAGGCAAAGAAGACAACTATTCCCTGGTTCGTATCACCTACCCCGAAGGCACCACCACCCATGCCTTGAAGGGCACCAAGGAAGGAGGCCAGGCCGAAGCCCTGCTGGCCGAGGTCCGGGGCCTGAAAAAGCAGGTCGAGGTCACCAACAGGGGCCTGACGGGGAAATCCGTGATTGACATCAAGGGGATCGAGTTCGGCAATTACCATGCTCTCGTCATCGGCATTGACGAATACAAGCACCTGCCGAAGCTTGAGACCGCGGTCCGCGACGCCAAGGCGGTGGCGCAAGTGCTGGAAAAGGATTACGGCTTCAAGGTCAGGCTGCTGGTCAACCCGGACCGCCTGGGCATCATCGATGCCTTCGACGAGTACCGGGAGTCACTCGGCGGCAAGGACAACCTGCTGATTTATTACGCCGGCCACGGCTGGCTCGACGAGGACGCCGACCGCGGCTATTGGCTGCCGGGCGACGCCCAATCGAACCGGCGCGGCCGCTGGGTATCCAACGCCACCATCACCGACACCCTGAAGACGCTTCTGGCCAAGCATGTGATGGTGGTCGCCGACAGTTGTTATTCCGGGACCCTGACCCGTTCCGCCAACATCGGGCTGCGCTCCGGCGACCACTACAAGCGGATGGCCAAAAAATGGGCCCGGGTGGCGATGGTTTCGGGCGGGCTGGAACCGGTGTCGGACAAGGGCGGCGGCCATTCGCCGTTCGCCAAGGCCTTTCTCGACGTGCTTAGGGGCAACGACTCCATCCTCGACGGTACCGAGCTGTTCACAAAGATGCGCCGTCCGGTGATGATTTCGGCCAACCAGACGCCCGAATACTCCGACGTCCGGAACGCCGGTCACGACGGCGGCGATTTCCTGTTCGTAAAAAAGAAATAGCCTTTCGTTTCATTGATTGATTGCGCCCGGGGAAAACGAATGAACCCGGAGGGTAAACCGCGGCCCGGGTTCAGGCGCGCTCTTCCTCGCCGCCGTCCGAGTCGAGGGGTTCCGGATCATCGAGGGAGGTTGACGGGGAATTTAACCGCTCGGCCGGTTCCCGGCCGTCGTCTTCAGGGGACTCGATCAATTCCAACTGGGCGCCGCCCCCCTCGGAGCCTTCATCCCCGTCGCCGCCATTCCTGTTCGAATCCCGGGACTGATAGATGCTGATCGCCGGTCCCGAATCCAAAAGCCCGGCGGCCTTTAATTCGTCCATGCCGGGCAGGTCGTGGATATCCTCGATGCCGAAATGGTCCAGGAACCCATCGGTGGTTCCCCATGTCGTCGGCCGGCCGGGCGTCCGCCGGCGGCCCTTTGGCCTGATCCAACCGGCTTCCAAGAGCACGTCCAGGGTTCCCCGGCTCAGGCTCACGCCCCGGATCTCTTCGACCTCAGCCCGGGTCACCGGCTGGTGATAGGCGATGATGGCCAACGTCTCGACCGCCGCCCGGCTGAGCTTACGCGGCACGTCGATTTCCATGTTCAACTGTTGGGCTAGGTCGGGCGCGGTGCGAAAGGCCCAGGAACCGCCGCCGCGCACCAGGTTGACTCCGCGATCGGCGTATATCCCTTGCAACTCGCCCAGCAAGGCCTCCAGGTTGACACCTTCGGGCAGCCTGTGGGACAAGGCGCGCTCAGACAGCGGCTCGGCGGAAGCGAACAGGATCGCCTCGAGAAGCTTCAGGTGCCGGGGGTCGTTTTCGTTTTCAGGCGCATTCATTCCTCAATCGGCTCCAAATTATCCCCTGCCGCGACTCCGTCGCGATGGGTGGATTTTAAGTAAATGGGCCCAAAGGCATCATGTTGGCGCAGCTTGACCTTGCCTTCGCGGGCCAGTTCCAGGCTGGCGGCGAAGGTAGAGGCAATCGCAGAGCGCGCCACCAGACCTTCTAGCGCCCCTTCCGGCAGGAACTGCCAAAGGCTTTCCCAGTCCGGAGTCGAGCCGAGAAGCTTGTGCAGGCGCTTTAAGGCATCCTCGACGGTATAAATGTCAAACGGCTCGATATGAAGCGGTCCCCCCGGGCCCCGGCGCTTTTGATCGCCATAGGCCTTCAACAGGTCGTACAGGGTTACCTCGAGGATCGGGTTGACCAGGGCCCGGAAGGTTTCCGGGGCGCCGCAGGGAAAGAAATCGTGCCTCAGCCGGGACCGCGCCATCAATCGCTGACCGGCGTTCTGCATGGCCTCCAGCCTTTGCAGTTGAAACGCCAGCGCCGCCGCCATTTCCTCGCCCGTCGGTTCGTCCTCGCCGCCGAGATCGGGAAGCAACAACCGGGATTTCAGATAAGCCAGCCACGCCGCCATGACCAGATAATCGGCGGCCAATTCCAGGTTCGTCCGCCGGACTTTGGTGACGAATTCGAGGTATTGATCGGCCAGCGCCAGGATCGAGATCCGCGTCAGGTCGAGTTTATGTTCGCGGGCCAACGACAACAAAACATCGATGGGACCCTCGAAACCGTCCAGGTCGACGACAAAGGACTCGCCGATGGGAAGGCCGCCGGGGCCGATACCGTCTTCGAATGAGTCGAAGTCATCCATGAGGTTT
>PTLK01000195.1 GCA_002938075.1 Alphaproteobacteria bacterium MarineAlpha3_Bin3 | reverse complement strand
CCGGAAAGCATCGGCAACAGGTGGATCAAGGCGGCCGAAATCACCGCCAACAAAAGGTTCGACCCCGGCCCGGCGAGGGCCACCAGCACCATGTCGCGGCGGGGATGCCCGAGACCGGCGAAATTGACCGGCACCGGCTTGGCGAAACCGAACATCATCCGCCCGCCGGACGCGAACAACATCAGCGCCGGCAACAGAATGGTGCCGAACAGGTCGATGTGGCTGAGGGGGTTGAAGGTCACCCGGCCGAGCCGATAAGCGGTATCGTCGCCTAGCCGCCAGGCGACCCATCCATGCGCCGCCTCGTGGAAGGTGACGGCGATCAGCACCGGTAGAACCCATACTGAGACGGTGAAGGCCAGGTTTTCCATGCCCATCATGCGCCGCCCTCCGCATTCATGATTTCGTCCAGCCGCGCCTGGACCGCCGCCGCATCGATATCCCCGCCAATATCCCCGGGTGTGTTTAGCATCGCCGCGCCGTTTTGGAGCCGCGCCAGCCCTTTGTCGGTGATAGGCCCGGCCCCGGCCGCCACCGCCTCCATCTCGGCCGTGTCCCCCGAACAATGCAGCACCAGGTCGCAGCCGGCGGCCAATACCGCCGCCGCCCGTTCCTCGAACGGGCCGCCGAGCGCCTTCATGCCAATGTCGTCGGAAACCAGCACGCCCTGGAAGCCGATGTCGCGGCGGATGGTCCGGGAAATTACCTCGCTCGACGTGGTCGCCGGGTTATCGCCGTCAAGGGCCGTATAGACCACATGTGCCGTCATCGCCCAAGGCAGGCGGTTGAGGGCCCTGAACGGTGAAAAATCGGTTTCCGTCAGCTCTTTCGCTCCGGCGTCGACCACCGGCAACTCCTCGTGGCTGTCGGCTTTGGCCCGCCCGTGGCCAGGAATATGCTTGATCACCGGAATCACCCCGCCCTGAAAGTGCCCCGCCGCGGCCGCCTTGCCAAGTGCCGCCACGATTTCCGGGTCGTTGCCGAAGGCGCGTTCGCCGATGATCGCGTGGGCGTCCGGTCCGGGGATATCCAGGACCGGGGCGCAGTTGACGGTAATCCCGAGACCGGAAAGCTCGGCCGCGATCAGTTGCCCGTTCAGGCAAACCGCTTCTTCCGCCCGGCTTAAGCTCCGTCCGGCCAAGGCGGCGAAGGCACCGGGCGGCGGGGCATTGCGCCAATGGGGCGGCTTCAGGCGCTGTACCCGGCCGCCTTCCTGGTCAATCAGCACTGGCGCGTCGGGACGATTGACGGTTTCCCTGAGCTCCCCGACCAGGCCGCGCACCTGATCGGGGTCCTGGCAGTTGCGTTCAAACAGGATAAAACCCGCAGGAAGGGACTCTTCAAAGAAACGCCTTTCGTCATCCGTCAAGGCGGGGCCGGAGCAGCCGAAAATCACCGCCTTCGAAGGTTTGGCATTTCCCACGTCGAGCCCCGCCTACCTGACGGGCTTGATGATCAGGCAGCCGACTTGGCGCTTGGTCAGTTGCTTGCACAACTGCCGGGCGGCTTTTTCGTCGGCCAAGGGGCCAGCGCGAAGCCGGTAATAGACACCCTTCCTCGCCCCCAGGTCGGCCTTGGTCACCTTCAGCTCGAGGTCGCCTAAAAGGTCCAGGTGTTTTTTTCTCAGCCGTTCCCACTCGCTTCGCGCGCCTTGCGGCGAACGGGCGGCGGCAAGCTGCACCAGGTACGTGCGGCCGCTGGGAATGGGGGCGGAAGCGGACGTTTCCAGTTTAGGGGCCGGCTTCGCCGTGGTGGCCTGCTTCGGTTCGGGTTTGGGGGCCGGTTTGGTTACCGGTTTGGGCGCCGGTTTCAGGGTTTTGACCGGCGGAGTCAGTTTTTCCGCTTTCGGTTCCGATTCCCGTTTGGCCTTGATCGGCGCCAGGGCGGGGGTTTTGGTTTCCTCGGCCGTGGACAAAGTGGGCGCCTGGGGCGGCGGGGCCGGACGTATTGCCGCCGCTACGTCCTTGACCGTCGGCACTTCGGGCACCGGCTTCGTTTTCGGAGTCTCCTTGGCCACTTCTTTTTTGGGTCTCGGCTTGGGAAGCGGCTGTTCGGGCGGCGGCAACAACCGCTCCGCCCCGCCACCTTCGCCCCCGGCTTCTCCAGGGCCGGCGGATTTGCCATGCATACGGTCATAGACCAGCTTGTCCCGGTCCGGCACCCGAAGCCCGCCCGGATTCACGGGCCGTACCTTTACCGGACCGGGGTCGGCCTTGATCAAAGGGATGCCGCCCTGGCCGCCCCTCCAAAGCTGTATCAGTTGATCGCCGTAATAGGACCATGCCCCGGCGGCGGCCACGACCAGGAACATGAACGCCTTCAGGCCCAAACGCCGTTTCGGCGGCTCGGGCACAACTGGTTCGAATTCCAGCGCATCCGATGCCGTCACCTTGAGGGCTTTATTGCCGGGCAGGGCCATCAGGAATTCTCCGTCCTAGTGGATAGAATCTAACTTATGGTGCCCATTATATTGGATCATGGCGAAAGGCGTCATGGGGTTCTTGCGTCCCCATCACAATGGCGGCGGTGTTCTTCGATGGCGAAGCGGTCGGTCATCCCGGCGATGTAGTCGGCCACTACCTGGGCCGTCGGTTCCAGGCCGGCGCCTTCGAGCTTCCGGCGCCAGTCGGAAGGCAGGTATTCCGGCTGTTTGCGGAAAAAGCCGAACAGATCCCGGACGGTATTCCGGGCCTTGTCGGTCATGACGTTGACCTTCTCATGGCGGTACATGTTCCCGAAAAGGAACTTCTTCACTGCCTTTTCCTGCGATTCCATGGCCTCGGAAAATCCTACCACCGGGCGGCCGAGGGCGCGGACCGCCTCCGCCGTGACCACCTTCGCGTCGCCAATTCGCCGCCGGCTTTCGGCGAGGACGTCCTCGACCATGGCGCCGATCAGGCGGCGCACCGCTTCATGGATTTTCCGGGAATCGTCCAGATCCGGGTAATCCTTGTCCACGGATTCGAAAACAGACCCGGCCAAGGGAACGTCGGCCAGGTCTCGGACCGTGAAAAGGCCGGCCCTGAGACCGTCGTCGATGTCATGGTTGTTATAGGCGATGTCATCGGACAACGCCGCCACCTGGGCTTCGGCGCTGGCGAAGGTATCGAGCTCCAAATCTTGTTCCTGGGCGTACCCGGCGATGACGCGAGGCAAGGGCTTATCCTTTTCGCCGCCGACAAGCGGGCCGTTGTGCTTGACTATGCCTTCCAGGGTTTCCCAGGTCAAATTCAAGCCGTCAAAATTTGCATAGCGCTGTTCCAGCTTGGTGATGATGCTCAGAGATTGGGCGTTGTGGTCGAAGCCGCCGAAGGGCTCCATCATCTCCTGAAGGGCTTCCTCGCCGGTGTGCCCGAAAGGCGGATGGCCAAGGTCATGGGCCAGCGCCAACGCCTCGCCCAAGTCTTCGTTGAGTTCCAAGGACCGGCACAAAGAGCGGGTGATTTGCGACACCTCCAACGTATGGGTCAGCCGGGTGCGATAGTTGTCGCCCTCGTGGTTGACGAACACCTGGGTCTTGTATTCGAGCCGGCGGAAGGCGGCGGAATGGATGATGCGGTCGCGGTCGCGTTGGAAACAACGCCGGGTGGCGCTTTCCGCCTCGTCATGCAGGCGCCCACGGCTAGCCTCTTCGTGACAGGCATAAGGGGCCAGGCCGGGGGTCGATTTCGGCGCTTCGGTCATGGCCCGAAATTACGCCACGCCCGGGGGCGAGGCAACGGTCCTATGGGCACTTCCGTGGGCCCCGCTATCCCCCCATACCCATTTTGGAAAAATGCTGTTATATCAAGGTGGAACTCGGGAACGCCCGGAGGAAACCCAGCGTGTTCAACATCAAACGCCTCGGCCTCGCCGACGCCCAGAAGCTGATTAAAGGGGCAAAACGCAAGGCCAAAAGAATCGACGTGCCCATGTGCATCGCCGTCGCCGACGAATCGGGAAACC
>PTLK01000194.1 GCA_002938075.1 Alphaproteobacteria bacterium MarineAlpha3_Bin3 | reverse complement strand
CTGTTTTCGGCCGTGGGGTGCAGGACGGTGGTGCTGTTTTCCCATGATTCCGACCCCGCGCTTTGTAGTCAGCGCGGGGCGGCAGTGACGATTATCCGGCGTCAGCCTCTCGATGATCTTTCCGTCTCCGAGGTCATGGACGGCATGGGACTATGATGCCCGGGGAAACAACCCGGCGCGGATTCCTTGACAGGGGCCCCAATCGCCCGCATTTTCGGCCCCGGTTTTTGATACCCTTGAACGCGTGATTCGAATGGTCGCCATTACCCTTCCCGACGGCAGCAAACGCGAATTCGACAAGCCCGTTTCCGGCGCCGACGTGGCCGCCGACATCGGACCCGGCCTGGCCAAGGCGGCGCTGGCCGTCCGCGTTGGCGGCGAGATGAAGGATTTGAGCACAGTCATCGACGCCGACGCCGAAATCGCCATCGTCACCGCCAAGGACGAGGATACGTTGGAGTTGCTGCGTCACGATTGCGCCCACGTTATGGCCGAGGCGGTTAAGGAGCTTTTTCCCGGGACCCAGGTCACCATCGGCCCCAACATCGAGAACGGTTTTTATTACGACTTCGCCCGCGATGAGCCGTTCGTTCCCGAAGACCTGGAAAAGATCGAAGCCCGCATGCATGAAATCGTCAAACGGGACGAGCCGGTCACCCGCGAGGTTTGGGACCGGGCTGAAGCGATCAAGTTCTTCAAGGACAAAGGCGAACATTACAAAGCCGAAATCATCGAAGGAATCCCCGGCGATGAGGAGGTCTCGCTCTATCGTCAGGGCGATTTCATCGACCTTTGCCGGGGGCCGCACCTGCCGTCAACGGGGAAGCTGGGAAAAGCCTTCAAGCTGACCAAGCTGGCCGGGGCCTATTGGCGGGGCGATTCCAAGAACGAGATGCTGCAGCGGATTTACGGCACCTGCTGGGCCGAGAAAAAGCAGTTGAAGGCCTATCTGCATATGCTGGAAGAGGCGGAAAAGCGCGACCACCGCCGGCTGGGCCGCGAAATGAGCCTTTTTCACCTCCAAGACGTCGCCGCCGGCGCCGTGTTCTGGCATCCCAAGGGATGGACCCTTTACCGTACGCTGCGGTCCTACATGCGCGAACGCCTCAATGCCGAAGGCTACATCGAGGTCAACACGCCGCAGATGGTAGACCGAGTCCTGTGGGAAGCGTCCGGGCACTGGGATAAGTTCCGCGAACACATGTTCACGTCCGATGTCGAGGACAAGGTGTTGGGGCTTAAGCCTATGAACTGCCCTTGTCACGTACAGATATTCAAACAGGGCATCACCAGTTACCGGGACCTTCCCATCCGCATGGCCGAGTTCGGGGCGTGCCACCGGAACGAGCCCTCCGGTGCGTTGCACGGCCTGATGCGGCTCCGCGCCTTCGTCCAGGACGACGCTCATATCTTCTGCACCGAAGACCAGATTACGTCTGAAACCCAGGCGTTCTGTAGGCTTCTGCAAAGCGTCTACAAGGACTTAGGGTTCGAGGACGTGATCGTGAAATTTTCCGACCGGCCCGAGGTCCGCGCCGGCAGCGACGAAACCTGGGACAAGGCCGAACGGGCGTTGCAGGACGCGACAACGGCGACGGGGCTGGAAACGGAGCTCAATCCTGGCGACGGGGCATTCTACGGGCCGAAGCTGGATTTCGTGCTGCGCGACGCCATCGGCCGCGATTGGCAGTGCGGCACCCTGCAGGTGGACTTCGTTTTGCCTGAAAGGCTCGATGCCCACTACATCGGCGAGGACGGCGAAAAACACCGCCCGGTCATGCTGCACCGGGCGATCCTGGGGTCTTTCGAGCGGTTCTTGGGCATCCTCATCGAACACTACGCGGGGAAATTCCCGTTGTGGCTGGCGCCGCTTCAGGTCGTGGTCGCCACCATCACGTTCGAGGCCGACGATTATGCGACCCGGGTCCATGCGGCTTTATGCGAGGCTGGCCTCAAGGCCGAACTAGATATCCGCAACGAAAAGATCAATTACAAGATCCGTGAACACAGCGTCGCCAAAGTCCCGATAATCCTTGTCATCGGCGCCAAGGAGGCCGCCGACGGCACGGTGGCGATGCGGCGTCTCGGCGGAAAAGACCAAGAAAATCTTGTGCTTAAAGAGGCAACCGCTAGACTGCAGGAAGAAGCAGCCGGTCCGTTGGCTAGGACTTGAAGGAATCGTAATTGAGTGGCGCACCGGCCGGGATTTTGGAAAACCGAGGAGAGGAGATTTTTAAATAGTCCGACGACCTTTTAACCAAGCGCCGACCCGAGTGGGTCCGCGCGTCAACGAACAGATCGAAGCCGAAAAAGTTCGTGTTGTTAACGCCGACGGAGAGATGGTCGGCGTCATTTCCAAGGAAGAAGGAATAGAGATCGCCTTTGAGGCGGGACTCGACCTTGTCGAGGTGTCGCCCAACGCCGATCCGCCTGTGTGCAAGGTCCTCGATTACGGCAAATACAAATACGAAGCGCAGAAAAAAGCCAACGAGGCCCGCAAGAAACAGAAAGTCATCGACGTCAAGGAAATCAAAATGCGCCCCGGCATCGACGAACACGACTATCAGGTCAAGATGCGGAGCGTCCGTCGTTTCCTGGACGAAGGCGACAAAGTCAAGATGACGATCCGGTTCCGCGGCCGTGAAATGGCGCACCAGGAATTGGGCATGAAAGTCCTGGATCGGGTTCGCGAGGACGTCGACGAATTGGCCAAGGTGGAACAGTTCCCCAAGAGCGAAGGCCGCCTGATGACCATGGTCATCGCGCCGAAATAACGCTACTCCCCGAAAAACTTTAAACCCCCATCGCGGAACGCCTTCCGCTGCCTTGTATTCCCCGGGGATCAGGGCTATAACCCGCGCCCGTGAGCGGCTCGGCAGGGCATGCCCAACCGCTCTTATATATTCGTCCGCTAAAATTCAAGAGAATAAAGGAAGAATGAAATGCCCAAGATGAAGACCAAATCCAGCACCAAGAAGCGTTTCCGCCTGACCGGCACGGGCAAGGTCCGGGCCAACGTCGCCTACAAGCGCCACATGCTTTCGAATAAAACCCAAAAAATGAAACGCAAGGCGCGTGGAACCATGATTCTCAGCGATGCCGACGCCCGCATCGTCAAATCCTATATGCCCTACGGCTGAGGAGGGAAGAAGTCATGGCACGCGTCAAACGGGGCGTCACCACTCACGCCCGTCACAAAAAAGTTCTGGATAGCGCCCGTGGTTATCGAGGCCGGGGAAAAAACAATTTCCGCGTTGCCATCGAACGCGTCGAAAAGGGCCTTCAATATGCCTATCGCGACCGTCGCAACCGCAAGCGTTCGTTCCGTAATCTTTGGATTCAGCGAATCAATGCCGGCGCCCGCGAACACGGATTGACCTATTCCCAATTCATCAACGGGCTGGGCAAGGCCGGCATCGAGATCGACAGGAAGATTCTATCCGACCTGGCAGTGCGGGAACCAGGTTCCTTTAAGACGCTGGTCGAACAGGCCCAGGCCGCGCTCGCCAAAAACGCTTAATCCCAAAAAAGGAATTTGGGGGATATAATCGGGAGCCGGCCTTTGTGGGCGGCTCCTTGTTGCTTTTTGGGAACGGTAATTAGCACGAATGAAAGAATTGGACGCCCTTCGATCGGAACTGATGACCGCGGTCAAAGACGCCGCTGGCCTGGACGAGCTCGAGCAGATTCGGGTTTTTGCGCTCGGCAAAAAGGGCCGCATCACCGAGCTGATGAGGGGCCTGGGCGCCATGAAGCCGGAGGCCCGCAAAGAGGCCGGCCAATCCCTGAACGCCCTAAAAAATGAAGTCGCCGAGGCCATTGAGGAGAAAAAACGGACATCGGCCTCGACGGAATTGGACGCCCGTCTGGCTGGGGAAAGGGTCGACGTCACCCTTCCCGTCAGGCCCGAAAGCCAGGGCTTCATTCATCCCATAAGCCAGACCATCGACGAGGTGGTGGC
>PTLK01000193.1 GCA_002938075.1 Alphaproteobacteria bacterium MarineAlpha3_Bin3 | reverse complement strand
CCTCTGCTCCAGACCATAGATGGCGTCATAATGCATGCACGCCCAATCGGTGGGATAGGCGTCCTCACCGTGCTTGGCGCGATGCATCTTGATGTACTTCTGCATCAAGGGTTGATCCAAATGGGCGAAGAACGGACAGCGCGCCAAGCCGATCATGCCGCGCGGCAGGCTCTTCTTCTGCTGCTGCATCTCGGTGACCGAGATCAGGCCGCCCGGGTAGGCGACGCGCTTGAACAGGCCCATGGCCTGGGCTTGGAGAATGAAGGTACGGTTGTCCTTGCCGGCGATGGCGCCGTAGGCGAAGTCCGGCTTCGACGCCATGATTGCCGTGATGTAGGACGAGAACTCGGTCTCGCCGAGCTTGAACCACAGCTCTTTCTTCAATTTCGTCGCGCCCGACTTGGCGGCCAGCGCATTGACGAAGCCCTTCTGGGTATCGCGGCCCCATTCGTAGTCCTGGCCGATGGTGACGTAACTCTTCCAGCCGTTCTTCTTAATCATCTTCGCCACGGCCACGACCACCGAGCCCGACTGCATCTTGGAATTCGGGCAGAATTGGTAGGTGTAGGGCGTAAAGTTCTCGTTGACGATCTTCGAACTGTTGGACGTCGCCGCCAGGTGCAGGATTTTGCGTTCGTGGATGATTTCCTGGATCGCCATGGCGCAGGCGCTGGAATAGGTGCCGACGACCGTCTGCACGTTGTCGCGGGAAATGATGTCGCGGGCTTCGCGGGCCGCGATGTCGGGTTTGGTGTGGGTGTCGCGGTAGCTGACCTCGATCGGATGCTTGCCCAGGAAGCCGCCCTTGGCGTTGATGGCGGCGGTCGCGCCCATGACCGCCTTGATGCCGCCGTCGGCATAGTTGGCGCCGGTGCCGGTCACCGGCAGCAACAATCCCAGCTTATAGGTTTTGGCCGCGGCGCTCGCGAAACGCGGAACCATCGTAAGGACGCCCGCCGCCGTTGAGGCCATGATAAATTCTCGGCGGTCCATGCTTTTCAGGACCTGGTCCCATTTATGATCGCTGATGTGTTTACGTTTCTCAGACATTTTAATCCTCTCCTGATTTCTGCTTGTGGTGTGAATTTCTTAGAGTTTTTTTATTGGCCCGCCCCCTCCAAATTAAATGTTTCACCGCTTAAGAGAGGGTTTAGCGTGGTTTAAGTCGATTTTCCAGCCTAGCCATTTTGAGCGTAGGCCAGAACATCAACGTTGGGCAAGGCGATTTCTGGGGCGGAACCGCATAATCCAATGAATGTCCGCTTTGGGCCATAAAGCAGACCTAAGCGCCAGTCCTGAAATTGGTCTGCTTTATGGGGTAGAGCAGACGTTCCACGTCAACAAGAAGACCGCCGGGCGCGGCGCTGAATCTACTTGCACAAGAAACCCGGACTGCTCACATTGGGGGCGTCGGTTACACATTATCCCGGTGTGCCCGCTTAGATGCTTTTGCTCTTCGGCCGGGTTACCCCGAGAAATAGTGGACCCTACGACACCGCGACGCCGCCGGAGGCGGCAGGCGCTAACCCGATACTTTGACCCGATACCTAGATAAGGACAAGATGTGACATGACCACCGGAACGGTAAAATGGTTCAATCCAACAAAGGGATATGGATTCATCGAGCCGAGCGACGGCTCCCAGGACGCCTTCGTCCACATTTCCGCCGTCGAACAGGCGGGCCTGACGACTCTCAACGAAGGACAAAAGGTCGAATACGAACTCGTGCCCCGTGAAAACGGCAAGTCCTCGGCGGAAAAACTGGTCGTCCTCGACTGAACAGTCCCGCTTGGCTGTCCGCAAAGTCCTTGGCGCCGGTGTCATTCAGTTTCCGGCAACAAGTTCGTCAGGTGATACACCGTCGCAGGCGGCCTTTCCTTTGCCTGATCCCTTGTCGCCGCACCGGGCGGGCGTTTAATCTGTTGCTGTGCTGATGGAAATCAACCCACTCCAGGCTTTTCTGGTCGGTGCCCTCATCGTGGCGCTGATCGCCACCTTTGTCGTGCTGCGCCAACGAAAGCGCTTCGACGATACCGAAACCGAGCGCCAACGCCTGGAGGCGGTCGCAGTGAAGGCGCGCGAGATGCTGACGGCGGCGCCCGATGGCCTGTTCCTGTGGGATCACGTCAACGGCGGCTTCACGTGCTCGCGGCGCCTCGCGGTGCTACTCGATTTGGATGCCGGCACCCAGGCCCATTATGAGGACATCCGCGCCTGCTTCGAGGACGATTCGCTCCGCGCTCTCGAACAAAGTGTTTCGCTGTTGCGCGCCGGGGGAACGCCGTTCGACCTTTTGTTGACGGCCGGGCGGCGGCGCCTTCAGGCGATCGGCACCCGCGCCGAAACCGACGACGGAGAGACCCTGGCCGACATGGTGTGGTTGCGCGACGTTACTAACGCCGGGAGCGCCGGGGGTTACGGCGCTGGCCACCGCATCGCCTCGGTCAACACGTCGGGGCTTGACGACCGGCACCTGACGGCGCTCCTCGACGCCATGCCACTGCCGGTGTGGTTTCGCGATTCGAAACTGTCGCTGGCCTTCGTCAACCTCGCCGCGCGCGAGGTCGCCGACACCGATTCCGGCATCGCCGACCAGGCCCGCCGGCAGGGCAAGCCGGTCACCGAACGCCGGCAGCTCGGCGGCAACGGCTCGGAGCGCTTGCTGGAGGTCACGGAAACGCCGCTCGGCATGTTGGGCGGCGGCGAGTGGACCCCGACCGGCGGCACCATCGGCTTCGCCGTCGACCGTTCGGAGTGGCAGGAAAAGGAAGGCCAATACCAGAAGCTGACCGCCGCCCAGGGCGCGGTGCTGGAAAGCCTGGAGACGGCGATCGCCATTTTCGACGCCGGCGCCGAACTCCGGTATTTCAATGCCGCCTATGCCCGGCTTTGGGACCTGGACCCCGACTGGCTGAACACCGGACCCGGCCTCGGCGAAGTTCTGGAACGCCTGCGCGAACAACGGAGCCTGCCGGAAGTCTCCGATTTCCGCCAATTCAAGATGCGCCAGCTTGAGCAGTTCGAAACCCTGGGCGAGGAGACGGAAGAGCTTCTACACCTGCCCGACGGGCGCGCGATCCGCAGCCTTGTCAACCGCAACGCCAAGGACGGATTGGTGTTCCGGTTCGATGACGTTTCCGAACGCCTGGACCTGGAGCGTTCGTACAAGGCCCTGAACGCGGTGCAGAGGGAGTCGCTCGACAACCTGCACGAAGGCATCGCCGTGTTCGGCGGCGATGGCCGGCTGAAGCTTTCCAACCCAGTGTTCGCGGGGCTGTGGGGCTTTGACGAGGAGACGCTTAACGGCGACTACCACGTTTCCGATTTCGTCGACCACACCTGTTCCAAGATCACGGTGGAGGGCGGCTGGGACGACCTGAGCTGGGGCGTCCACAAGGAGCGTGTCGTCGCCCGCCTGATGAGCCGCGACAACACCACCGGTAAGCTCGAACTCGACAACGGCACGGTGGTCGAATACGCCAACGTGCCGCTGCCCGACGGCGCCATGCTGCTGAGCTATATGGACATCACCGATTCGACCCGGGTCGAACAGGCCCTGCGCCAGCGTGCCGAGGCGCTGGCCGAAGCCGACCGGCTGAAGACCGAATTCATCGCCCACGTGTCCTATGAGGTGCGCACGCCACTGAACACCATCATCGGCTTCGCCGATATGCTGGGCCAGGAATACTTCGGCACCCTCAACCAACGCCAGGGCGAATACGCCAAGGGCATCCTGGATGCCACTCGCGGCCTGATGTCGGTGGTCGGCGATATCCTCGACCTCGCCTCCATCGAGGCCGGGCGCCTGGAACTCGACCGCGACACCGTCGACGTGCACGGGCTTCTGGTTTCGGCCCTGAACCTGATTCAAGAACGGGCCCGGTCCAAGGACATGAAGCTGGAATTCGACTGCCCGCCCGACATCGGCTGGATTTCGGCCGACGAAAAACGCCTCAAGCAGGTGGTGTT